>DGUE01000163.1 GCA_002393895.1 Bacteroidales bacterium UBA4318 | reverse complement strand
AGGTGTTCGTCTTGGAAATGTTTGCAGTGAGCTTGCGGAGCGCCTGGCTCATCAGGCGTGCCTGGAGGCCCACTTTGTTGTCCCCCATTTCGCCTTCGATCTCTGCCTTGGGGGTGAGGGCTGCCACCGAGTCGATGACTACGATGTCTATCGCTCCCGAACGGATGAGATTGTCTGCGATTTCAAGGGCCTGTTCGCCGTTGTCCGGCTGCGAGATCAGCAAAGTCTCGAGGTTCACTCCGAGAGCCTTTGCGTAGGTGCGGTCGAATGCGTGTTCCGCATCGATCATAGCGGCGATTCCGCCCGCCTTCTGGGCCTGCGCGATGGCATGGATGGCCAGGGTTGTCTTACCGCTGGACTCCGGCCCGTAGATTTCGATGATTCTCCCGCGGGGGTAACCTCCGATGCCGAGGGCATGGTCGAGGGCGACGCTGCCGCTTGGAATCACCTGGGCGTCACTCCATTCTGGCTGGTCTCCCAACTTCATGATCGTGCCTTTCCCGTAATCTTTCTCAATCTTGTCGATCGTGGCCTGCAATGCCTTCAGCTTGGCGGCATTGAGATCTGTGGCCTTTACTTCTGCTTCTTTAGCCATAATGAAATAATTTAATAATTAAAGGGCTCGTGCCCGAAGGCAAATATAGGCAAAAATTGCTTAACTTTGCTAACGTATGGAAAAGATACTTGGCCTTAATCCGGAAGAACTCGAATCCGTCGCATCGAGATGCGACTTCAAGCCGTTCGTCGCCAAACAGATAGCCCGCTGGGTGTATGTTTCGAAGGTCCGCTCCTTCGAAGAAATGACCAATCTCTCCAAGGGGAACAGGGAGACTCTCAGCCAGCGTTTCCAGCTGGGAGCGGAGGCTCCCATAGGGAAGGCGGTCAGCGCCGACGGCACCGTCAAATACCTGTTCAAGGTGGAGGCCCCGCTCGGCGCCAGCCTGGTGGAAACTTCCGCCATTGAATCCGTGGTCATCCCGGACGGAGACCGCCGCACCCTGTGCGTGTCATCCCAGGCCGGCTGCGCCATGAACTGTGCGTTCTGCATGACCGGCCGCGGGGGCTTCCACGGGCAGTTGCAGGCCGCGGACATCCTCAACCAGTTCGTTTCCATCGACGAGGCCGACTCCCTCACCAACGCCGTTTTCATGGGGATGGGAGAGCCCCTGAACAACTACGACGCCGTTTCCAAGGCGATAGAGGCCCTCACTGCCGACTGGGGGTTCGGATGGAGCCCCAAGCGCATCACCGTCTCCAGCATCGGCGTGCTGCCCCAGCTCAAGCGCTACCTGGACGAGCACCGCTCCCACCTTGCCATCAGCCTCCACAACCCCTTCAGCGAGGAGCGCGTGAAGATGATGCCGGTAGAGAAGGTCTGGCCCATAAAAGATGTCATCGCCCTCATCCGTCAGTACGACTGGAGCGGGCAGAGGAGGGTGTCCTTCGAATACACCATGTTCGCCGGATGGAACGACACCAAGCGCCATGCAGATGCCCTCATCCGCCTGCTGAAGGGCCTGGAGTGCCGGGTGAACCTCATCCGCTTCCACCAGATCCCGGACTTCCCCTACGGCACTTCCCCCCAGAACGTGATGGAGGCCTTCCGGGACCGCCTGAACGCCAATGGCATCACCTGCACCATACGCGCCTCGCGCGGGGAAGACATCTACGCCGCCTGCGGCCTTCTGGCCGGGCAGGTGCAGAAAACCGAGGTAAACTACCTCCACAACGAAGAAAACAGCCACTACTATGATTAAGCTTCGGTACATACTCGCATTCATCCTTATCTTCTGCTGCGTGGGCGCCGGTGCCCAGCGCTCTACCCGACGGCCAAGGCAGAAACGGCCGCCTGTGGAGGTCCGCCTTGCCGCCACAAGCACCAATCCTGAAGAGGATTCCCTGGTGTTCCTTAAGATGCGGGCGAAGATGGACAAGATACGCAAGGAGCAGAAGCGGCCTACCGTGGCTCTCGTGCTCAGCGGAGGCGGTGCAAAGGGTGCGGCGCACGTCAGCGTCATCAAATACCTGGAAGAGCAGCAGATTCCGGTGGATATGGTGCTCGGCACCAGCATGGGAGGCCTGATCGGAGGCCTCTACGCCCTCGGATACACAGGCGACGAACTGGATACCCTGGTGCGGGGGATGGACTGGAGCCTCGCCCTGTCGGACAAGATCAGCCAGGACTTCGTATCCTACAATAAGAAGATGCGCCAGCAGCGCTATCTGATTTCCTTGCCTTTCCACTATTCCAAGGAGGATTTCGCGGCAAAGGTGGAGGAGGGGGTGCTGGCTGCCGCCCGCAAGAAAGGCGTGCATCTGAGCGCGGCTCAGGAAGAGGACCTGGTGAACGGCGCTGCTGCCACCACGACCCTTAACAGCCTGCCCGCAGGCTATGCCTACGGCTTCAATGTGAATAACATAATTGCCTCCAGGACAGTGGGTTACCAGGATTCTACCGACTTCACCACCCTGCCCATACCCTTCTTCTGCGTGGCTTCGGACGTGGTTTCGTGCAAGGCGAAGAACTGGTCCTCCGGCCCGTTCAACACCGCCATGCGCTCCACCATGTCGATCCCGGTGCTGTTCGAGCCCGTGCGCTACAAAGACATGATCCTGATCGACGGAGGCACCCGCAACAACTATCCCACCGACCTGGCCCGTTCCATGGGAGCGGACATAATAATAGGAGTGGTGCTGGCAGATGCCGACCTCTCCTACGCCCAGATCAACAACATCATGGACCTGGTGATGCAGGTGACGGAAATGCTCGGCCGTGAGGCCTACGTAGGCAACTACCGCCACACCGACGTCACCCTCCATCCGGACATGACCGGCTACAGCATGATGAGCTTCAACACGGAGGCCGTCGACACCATCCTCGCCAGAGGCTATCGGTCGGCGCTGGAAAATGCGGATAAGTTCGCGGAAATAAAGGCCAAGACGCATTCCGCCGGCACCAGGCTCCAGGCCCCCAAGGCAGTGGATATCACCCGCCAGGCGGTGCGCATCTCCGACATCCGTTTCAACGGAGTGGACGATGAGGATGCTGTCTACCTCAAGCGCTATGTCAGTATCAAGGTGGGGGATGAGGTGATGGCTCCCCAGATAAACGAGGC
>DGUE01000152.1:568-2762 GCA_002393895.1 Bacteroidales bacterium UBA4318 | reverse complement strand
GTGGTTACGGTCAACCCCTTTATCAACTTCTCGTAGCGGGGGAAGGATTTGAACCTACGTCCTCCGGGTTATGAGCCCGACGAGCTACCGACTGCTCTACCCCGCGATATTGGACTGCAAAGGTAGGAATATTTTTCCAAAATCCAAATTTTAATCCGTATCTTTGACAGATATGAAACTTCTGTACAGAATTCTAATCATCGTCCTGGCCTGTCTGGCGGCCGTTTCCTGCACCCAAACGCCCAATAACAAGCGCATCGTCTTCATCGGCGACAGCATCACCGACGGCAATTGGGGCTGCATCTACAACTACAAAAGAACTTCGGCCGAACGCAGCCACACCGACATGAACCACATCTACGGTCACAGCTACGTCTATATCATTGCATCGTACTGCCAGAGCCGCTGGCCTTCAAGGAATTACGCATTCTTCAACCGCGGTTTCAGCGGCCAGGCCCTGGACAATCTTGCGTCCCGTTGGCAGGAGGATGTCCTCGACCTGCATCCGGACGTGCTCTCCGTCCTTATCGGCACCAACGACATCCTCAGATGGCTGGATGGCGACCGGCAGACGCCCTTCGATTTCGAGGCCTGGAAAGCCTTGTACAGGAGCCTGCTGGAAAAAACAATACAATCCAACCCCGAAGTGAAACTGACCCTTTGCACCCCCTTCGTGGCCAAAGAGGGGAACTTGGGCATCAGCGAGGATTACACTATTCGCGAAGATATGACCCGCCGCCTGGCAGCCTGCGTGCGCGAATTATGCGAAGAAACGGGCGCCATCCTGATTCCCTTCGACACCATGTTCGAAAAACTGGTGAGCACCGAACCCGCACCTTCCTATTGGATATGGGACGGCATACACCCGACCCCAGCCGGGCACAAACGCATGGCGGACCTTTGGCTTAAGAAAGCAAAAATCTAGTTAAAAAGCATTATCTCGCTGCAGCTGGCCTTTCCGGAAGGATTGCTGATGACGACCCTGAAACTGGAAGCTGCAACAGAACAGAAGGGAAGCGTGATGCCAGTGCCGTCTCCTGTTCCTTCGGCAATGCAGGTCCAGGCCCCGTCCACCAGGGCTTCCACCCGGTAAGCCTGCACAGGATTCTCCCATAACTGCCAAGGTTCGACCGCGGCAAAACACTGTATGTTCTGCCGGGTAGGGAGCGTGATTTCTACGGTGGCCGAAGGCCCTTCCGCCGTCCAGACAGATTTGAAATCGGCGTCGCTCAGCTGCGGAACCACGACCCCTTCCACCAGAAGCGGCAGCCCTTCCGTGGGCACGGCCTGCACCGGCACCTGCTCTTTCAGCTCCACCGCCAGCACGCTGACCGCGGCATCGGGAGAGAAAGGAGGAAGTTCGAATGTGGTGGCACCCTTCCGGCTCCGGCAGCGCACCCTCACAGAGGGATCTGCCAGCAGCCAGGCTTTTCGCACCTTCAACCTATACGGCACGCTGATTTCCTTCGACCACTTGTGAATATGCAGATAGAGGGTGTTCCCCTTTCTAGTGGCGTACCCGAAAGGCAAAAACGGGAATGGAGAGGCCTCGGTGCCGTAAATCGCCTCGCCGTTCACCTTCATCCAGGCCCCAATTGCCATCAAATTATCCCTGCATATCTGAGGGATGCTGCCGTATTTGTCCGGGCCTATGTTCAAGAGAAGATTTCCCCCCTTGCTCACGATTTCCGAGAGCTTGCGGATGAGTTCTCCGGAACTTTTCCAGTTGTCGTCGTAGGCGCAATATGCCCAGTGGCGGTTCATGGTCATGCAGGTCTCCCAGATCCTTCCGGGGTATCCGGTCGCGGGGATGAACTGCTCCGGGGTCACCACGTCCCCCTTCATCCCGCCGCCCATGCGGTTGTTCAGGATTATATTGGGATATGCGCGGACCTTGTCGTAGAAGAGCCTGGCCTCGTCCGGAGTTATGTCCCCGCCCTGGTCGAACCAAACTATATCCACGTTGGGGATGCGTGTCAGGAGTTCGTCCACCTGCGGGAGCGCAATATTCTTGAGGTAGGCCTCCCTGCTCCCTTTGTGGGCCGGATCCCAGGCGCAGCCGTTCGCGCCGGGATGATACCAGTCCAGCATGTGGGAATAGTAGAATCCGAAATGCAGCCCCTGTGCCTTGCATTCCCGGGCGAGGGCTGCTATGACATCTTTTCCGTATGGAGATGCGTCCACTATGTTGTAG
>DGUE01000152.1:0-420 GCA_002393895.1 Bacteroidales bacterium UBA4318 | reverse complement strand
GCAAGCGAAACCCAGTCGGCGGCATCGAAGCGTACGGGATTGAAACGTTTTGCCAGGGCAGAATACTCCTTGATAGGAATCTGCTTGCTGTGCATCATCCATTCTCCGCCGTCGGTCTTGTCGCCGTAAATTCCGGCGAGTTCGGTGTAGATGCCCCAGTGGATGAACATTCCGAACTTGGCATCCCGGAACCATTCCATCCGTTCCGGAACCTCAGAGGCCTCTCCGGCCGGTTCAGGAGCGGGGACCTTCTTGCAGCAGATGGCCGCAGCGGCAATCAGGCAGAGGACTATTTCCCGAGGAAACATATGATGCCGTCCAGATCGTCTTTTGCGAACACCCGCTGTTCGCCGGAGGCAAGATTCTTTATCTGCACCGTCCCGGCCGCGGCTTCATCCGCGCCTGTTATGGAAAGGAAGG
>DGUE01000093.1:13281-45347 GCA_002393895.1 Bacteroidales bacterium UBA4318 | reverse complement strand
ATGAACGGAGGCTCGAGGCCTTCGGTGCCGATTTTGGTAATCTTAGGCCTGTGCGCCATTACGGCCGGCCAGCTAAGGAGTTTGGTGATGGGTTTCAGGTACCATTGCGTGCGTATCGGATCGCGCGCCATGTCGAAACGCGGAAATATTTTCTTCATCTGGTTCAGGTATTACACTGCCAGCCTGCAAGATAGCAAAATTCTGCCAAAGTGCAAAGAAGCTAGTATAATCCTTCCGGGAGATTCAGGGAGAGGGTGCGGGAGGCCTCGTCGATGCCGGCGATAAAGTCTTCGTGAAGAGGAATGAGGGGTTCGCTGCCGTCGGCAAGCTTCACATAGAGGCAGGGGTTGCCGGGGATGGGCTCAAGCCCGGTGCAGGTGCCTATCGCCCTGCCATGGTCGATGATGGCCCAGCCGGTGAAATCGAGCTCCTGCTCATCTTCCATCTCCACATCGGCATAGATGGTGCGGCCTACCATTTCTTCGGCATCTTCCAGATTATCAACATCATTGAGATGCACTACCGCCTTGCCGCCTTTCGGCTGGCAGTCGAGAATAAAGAAAGGAACCTGCAATCCATCGAATTCGATGAATACAGGTTCCTTGAAGTCCAAAGTTTCCAGATCGACGTTGCCGCTCAGGAGCAGCCCTCCGTCGGTGCCGAAAGATTTTACGACTTTGGCAACAGGGAGCATTATGCTTCCTCTGCAGGTGCTTCGGCGGCCTCCTCGGCGGGAGCCTCTTCGGCAACAGCCTCTGCCTGCTTTGCAGCAAGTTCGGCGGCCTTCTTTGCGATAGCCTCTGCGCGTGCCTCTTTCACCTTGGTCTCCTCTGCCTTGGCAGCCTTCTTTGCTTCGATGGCGGCGTTGGCGAGGTTCGACTTCTTGGCAGCGATCTTAGCGTCACGCTCTGCCTTCCAGGCGTTCCACTTTGCATCGGCCTGCTCCTGGGTGAGGGCGCCCTTTGCAATGCCACCGTTGAGGTGCTTGCGGAGAAGGACTCCTTCGTAGGAGAGGATGCGGCGGCAAACCAGGGTAGGTTCTGCACCTACATTGAGCCATGCGAGGGCACGGTCTGCGTTGAGAACGATGGTGGCAGGGTTGGTGTTGGGATTGTAAGAACCGATCTGCTCGATGAAGCGTCCGTCACGAGGGGCGCGGGTGTCGGCCACAACAATGTCGAAGAATGCGAAATTCTTCTTTCCGTGGCGCTGGAGACGAATTTTAACAGCCATTGTGTTTCTGTTTAATAGTTAATAAATGTGTATCCCTCAACTCGTAAGGGGCTGCAAAGTTAAATATTTTTTCGGAAAATTTTGTGTTTTCCGGAATTATCTATATTTTTGCAGTCCCAAATCGCGGTAGTGGTGAAATGGTAGACACGCTACTTTGAGGGGGTAGTGCCCGTTGGGGTGTGTGAGTTCGACTCTCACCTACCGCACAAGGAGACATCTTCGAAAGAGGATGTCTCCTTTTTATTTTCAAAAATCAAGAATAATGAGTATATTCGTGCACGGATAGCGTATTACCAAAATGAAAGCTTTAATCCGTACCGATTTTCTCCTCCCCGGGCAGGTGTCCAAGTATACGGGCAAAGTCCGCGACGTTTACTCAATAGGCAAAGATTATCTTGTGATGGTGGCCACCGACCGCATCTCCGCATTCGATGTGGTGCTGCCGGAAGGCATACCGTTCAAGGGCCAGGTACTCAACCAGATAGCATCCCGTTTCCTCGATGCCACCGCCGACATCATCCCCAACTGGAAGATTGCGGAGGTGGATCCCATGGCCACCATAGGCTGGCGCTGCGAGCCCTTCAAGGTGGAAATGGTCATCCGCGGATACCTCACCGGCCACGCCTGGCGCGAATACAAGGCCGGCAAGCGCAGCATCTGCGGCGTGCCGCTGCCGGACAGAATGGTGGAGAACCAGCGCTTTCCAGAGCCCATCATCACCCCCACCACCAAGGCCGACGAGGGCCACGATGAAGACATTTCCAAAGAAGAAATCATCGCCCGCGGCATCGTGGGGAAAGAGGACTACGAGCAGTTGGAAGCCTACACACGTGCCCTTTTCGCAAGGGGGACCGAAATGGCGGCCGGCAAGGGACTGATACTGGTAGACACCAAATACGAGTTCGGCAAGCGCGACGGCCGCATCATCCTGATGGATGAAATCCACACCCCCGACTCCTCCCGCTACTTCTACGCAGAAGGCTACGAGCAGCGCCTCGCAAAGGGCGAGCACCAGAAACAGCTCTCCAAGGAATTCGTGCGTGAGTGGCTGATGGCAAACGGATTCCAGGGCCAGGCCGGGCAGAAAGTGCCCGATATGACCCCGGAGGTGGTGTCCGGCATCACCGACCGCTACATCGAACTCTACGAACATATAACCGGCGTGCCTTTTGCCAAGGCAGAGGACCCGGATCCCGCAGCACGCATAGAAAACAATATCAGCACTTTCCTGAAAAAGCTATGATAGAACGCTACTCCCGAAAGGTGATGAGGGACATCTGGACCGAGCAGAACAAGTTCCAGGCCTACCTCGAAGTGGAAATCCTCTCCTGCGAAGCATGGAGCAAGCTGGGTGTCATCCCCGAAGAAGATGTGGCAAAACTCCGCACTTCCGCCGGCTTCGATGTGAGCCGCATCAAGGAGATTGAAGAGATCACCCGCCACGATGTAGTGGCCTTCACCCGCGCCGTGAGCGAGACCCTCGGCCCCGAGCGCAAGTGGGTGCACTACGGCCTCACCTCCACCGATGTGGTGGACACGGCGAACGGCTACCTCCTCAAGCAGGCAGACGAAATCCTCCTGAAAGACCTGGAAGACTTCCTGGCCGTGCTGAAGAAGCGCGCCCTGGAATTCAAGTCCACCCCCTGCATAGGCCGCACCCACGGGATTCACGCAGACATCACTTCCTTCGGCCTCAAATGGGCTCTCTGGCACGAGGAGATGAAACGCAACATCGAGCGTTTCAACTTCGCCCGCAAGGGCGTGGAGGCCGGCAAGATGAGCGGCGCCGTGGGCAACTTCGCCAACATCCCCCCGTTCATCCAGGACTACGTGTGCGAACATCTGGGCATCGCCTCCGCCGACATCTCCACCCAGGTGCTCCAGCGGGACCGGCATGCCTTCTACATCGCCACCCTGGCGGTCATCGCTTCTACCCTGGAGCAGATGGCTTTCGAGGTACGCAATCTCCAGCGGACCGAGGTCCGCGAGGCTGAGGAGGCCTTCGGCAAGGGGCAGAAGGGCTCGAGCGCCATGCCGCACAAGCGCAATCCCATCAGCAGCGAGAACATCTGCGGCTGCGCCCGCGTGATGCGCGGATACATGTCCGCATCCTGCGAGAACGTGGCCCTCTGGCACGAGAGGGATATCTCCCACTCCTCCACCGAACGCATCATCCTGCCGGATGCCACCGAGCTGCTGGACTACATGCTCTGCCGCTTCCGCGGGATACTCGAGAATTTGGTGGTCTACCCCGACAACATGCTCGCCAACATAGGCCGCACCCACGGGGTAATCTTCGCCCAGAGGGTGATGAACGCGCTGATAGGTAAGGGCCTTACCCGCGAGCAGGCCTACGACACGGTGCAGCCCATAGCCATGAAGGCATGGACGGAAGGGCTGGACTACAAGGCCCTGCTGCTCGCAGATGCCGCCGTGATGGCGCAGCTGTCACCCGAGGAGCTGGAGGGCTGCTTCACCCTGGATTACTATTTCAAGAACGTTGATTACATATTTAAAAGAACTGGCATACTATGAAGAAGGTAGACGTGGTCCTCGGCCTCCAATGGGGCGATGAGGGCAAAGGCAAAGTGGTCGATGTGCTGACCCCGGATTATAAGGTTATCGCCCGCTTCCAGGGCGGCCCGAATGCAGGCCATTCCCTCGTTTTCGACGGAGACGGCTTCGTGCTTCACACCGTTCCCTCCGGCATCTTCCGTCCGGATTCGGTGAATATCATAGGCAACGGAGTGGTGGTGGACCCTGTCATCCTGCAGGATGAAATCGAGGCCATCGAGGCCAAGGGTATAGACATCACCGGCAAGCTTCTCATTTCCAAGAAGGCCCACCTCATCCTTCCCACCCACAGGATGCTGGATGCCGCCAGCGAGGCGGCCAAGGGCAAGGGGAAGATCGGCTCCACCCTCAAGGGCATAGGCCCCACCTACATGGACAAGACCGGGCGCAACGGCCTCCGCGTTGGAGACACCCTCTCACCCGAGTTCATCCAGCGCTATGAGGCGCTGAAATACAAGCACTTCGGCCTTCTCTCCCAGTATAAGTTCCCCTTCGACATCACCGACTACGAAGTGAAGTGGTTCCAGGCGGTGGAGAAGATGAAGAGGTTCACCTTCATCGACAGCGAGTTCACAGTAAACCGCTACCTGGACAACGACGTCCCCGTGCTGGCGGAAGGAGCACAGGGCTCGATGCTGGACATCGACTTCGGCACCTATCCCTTCGTGACCTCGTCCAACACCATGAGCGCCGGCGTCTGCACAGGACTGGGAGTAGCTCCCAGCCGGGTAGGCAAGGTGATGGGCATCTTCAAGGCCTACTGCACCCGCGTGGGCAGCGGCCCTTTCCCAACCGAACTGTTCGATGCCACCGGAGAGCGCCTGCGCCAGATCGGACGCGAGTACGGCGCCACCACCGGTCGTCCCCGCCGCTGCGGCTGGCTGGACCTCGTGGCCCTGAAGTATGCCGTGATGATGAACGGGGTCACCGAACTGATAATGATGAAGGCAGATGTGATGAACGGCTTCGACACGGTGAAGGTCGCAACCGCTTATCAGATTGACGGACAGACCGTTACCGACTTCCCGTTCGAATGCCCCAACGATGTCACTCCCGTCTACACCGAGTTCCCCGGCTGGAAAGAAGACATCACTAAGGTCCGCCGCTACGAGGACTTCCCCGAAGCGTTCAAGAACTACGTGGCTTTCATTGAGAAAGAGACCGGGTGCCCCATCCGCATCATCTCCGTCGGCCCCGACCGTTCGGAGATTGTTATCCGCTGAAACAGCAAGCTAGTTATTCTACGTCAACTTCCAGATAATCAATAATAAACATATTCCACCGCATCGTATGCAAAAACTATTTCTTCGAGGCGGGAACGGGCTTCGGGAGTCCAGTCGCCCTTGAGGCGGATGTTCATGATGGCGTGGCAGGCCAGCTTGGCCATGATGGGCCTCAGCACAGACTCCCAATCGGAGGAGGCGTCGAGGTCGAAGGCGATTTCCTGCACGCCGGTGGCAACGGCAGCGCCGAGGGTGGCGAGATCGTTACTATAGACTCTGGTGCGTTCGGAAGGCTGCTCGGAGAGCGGTGGCACTATGGCGCTGCCGCCCGGGCGATACTTCCAGGGCCTGCGGCCTATCTCTATATACTCCGAATGCATTGCGGGCGGATTGCCGTATCCCGCAGGCTTCAGGAACTTCTTATGCGGATCGAAGCACACGTCCAGATGATCCACCTTAGAATAGAGGTTTCCCATAATCTTTCCGTCCGGGCCCACCACGCAGGAGCATCCTCCGATATCGGAGTTCCTGCCCATGGAGACGGATGCGCGCACAAGGTACGCACCTGTATTGTAGGCACAGAACTGGTCGATAATGTCCAGCACGTGATGGGGATCGCTGCGCTGATGCGAAGCGCCGATGATCACATCCGGCTTCCAGCGGGCGATGTTGGAGTAGTTCTCGTAGAAATAGAAGTCGTAGCAGATCAGGAACATGTAGCGAACACCCTCTATATCAAGCAAGTACGGCTCGTTCCACTGCTCGGTATAGCTCTTGTCCAGCCCGTACTTCTGCCACTCGCCGGCGGTGAGGTGCTCCTTGTAATACTTCCCGAGAAGGGAGCCGTCCCGGCCATATACGAAGATGGCATTGCGGGGCACATCCCAGGATGTGTCTATCGCCCCGCAGAACACCAGGGTGCTGCAGCGGCGGGCAGTCTCCTGGCAGGCCTCAAGCAGTTGGGGGCCATACTTGTGAACTGTCTCCAGAAAGCCTGGGGCGCTGGTCTTTCCGGGCACCTCGCTGAACTCCGGCAGCACAACTATATCCAGGCTGGGGTCGCAGTCGCGCAGCTCGCGCAGGGTCCATTCATAGCTAGCATCCAGCCCGGCCTCGTCCATGGCAAAAAGGGGCTGGATCACACGGGCCTTCATCTGGCCTTCGCTTTTCCCGTTGTTCTGGCACGAGCAGCAGGCCAGCAGCAGCAAGGCCGGCAGCAGAAATCTTCTCATAACTTCTTCTTTTTGAACAGTTTATCTATCACTATGGCAATGGCGCCGTCGCCGGTTACATTGCAGCCGGGGCCATAGCCGTCCAGGGCCAGGTAAAGGGTCATAACGAGGGCCGTCTGGTCCGGAGTGAATCCCATGATGGATTCCAGCAGGCCAACCGAAGCCATCAGCACGCCGCCCATCACGCCCGGGGCCGCGACCGCAGCTATCCCCTGCATCAGCACAAAGTTCACATACACCGCAAAGGGCACCGGCACCCCGAATATGTAGGCCACCGCTATCGCGGAAACCGCCAGCTTGATGGTGGATCCGCACATGTGCACGGTGGAGCAGAGGGGGATGGTGAAATCCACTATATCATCCTCCAGCCCGTTCTTCTTCGCGCACGAGGCGGTGACCGGGATGGCGGCGGAGGAGGAGCAGATGGAGAATGCGGTCAGGTAGGCCGGAATCATGTTCCAAAGGCACTTGAAGGGGTTCTTCCCGGCTATCGCGCCGGCGATGCAGTACTGGATCACCAGCCAGATCAGCGTCAGCACCACCCCGGTGAGGATAATCTTGGCGCCGGAGCCCAGCACCACGGAAATCACCCCCTTGGCACTCATCTCGCACATCATGGTGAAGATGTACCAGGGCAGCAGGGGGATGATGGCCTTTTCGATGGTAAGCTTGATGATTTCCCCGAACTCATCGAAGCCCTTCTTGAGGGCGCCCGAGCCTATGAAGATCATGCCCACGCCCAGCATGAACGAGAGCACGAGGGCGGTCATGATGTCGCAGAGCGGGGGGATCTTTAGGTCGAAATACGGCAGGAATTCCTTCGCGGACATGGCATCGGCCGACAATTCCCCCGCATGCAGGTAATGCGGCATCAGGTTCGACCCGCACACATGGGCGAAGAAGCCCGAGCAGATGGTGGAGAGATAGGCAATCGCCAGCACCACCAGCAGCATCTTGCCAGCTCCCTTGCCCACATTGGCTATGGCCGGAGTCACCAGGCCCAGCACCAGCAGGGGCACGATGAACTTCAGCAGCTGCGCGAAAAGGGTATTGAAGGTCTTGAAGATGCGCACCAGCACATCGGGCGCTATCAGCCCCAGCAGGGCTCCGGCCGCAATCGCCGCCAGCACCTTCACGAACAGACCGGGTTTGAGTATTTTCATATTTCAAAGATAGGTTATTTTCGCGGCTTTTGCGAGGACCTGTAGAGAATTTGGCCAAAAACTCTACAGGTACCCCCTTTTTACCCCCTACCCGTCGAGGATTTCCGGCCAAACCTCTACGGGTCAGCCATTTTTTGCCCTACCTGTAGAGAAAAAGGCCAAAAAGCTCTACAGGTCTGCCGTGGTATTATGTTCAGGAATTTTCCTAAATTTGTCGGTATGCCAGAAGATATCAACCCTAGATTCCACAAGCTCATGGATGCCTTGCGTTTAAATAATATGACTGAAGAGCAAAAACAAGCTTATTTCAAGTCCAGTATCTACGAAGAACTCGCAGACATTGCCGAGGCTAACTATGAATACTACAAGGAAGAAGCCAGCCGAGAAATTGCGGCAAAATTACTGTCCGAAGGCGTTGCTATGGAGATAATTCTACGTGTCACAGGCTTAAGCGAAGAAGATCTGAAGATTCTTAAGCAATAGAAAGGACTCGTGCAATTCAATACAACACATTCTTTAAAGGGGCCGAATTCGGCTCCCTTTTAGTTTAATTCCTTTTCCATGAGTCCTTCCCGATAGATGGAGGCCCGGAAGAGCAGAATTGTCTGCTGCCGTACTGAAACAGGGGAAAGCCTCCACTTTTTATTCTTTATTTCAAAAAACAATCATATATTTGCACCGTTGCGATGCAACATTAATTTGTGCTTTTGGAATGGATAAACTGAAATCCTTCGCAATGCCATTTTGAAAGCCCTTTATCAAAGTAGCGAAGGTGGACATATGACTAATTTAAAGGTAAAAGATTCTTTTATCGTTAACGCCCTTCGTAATTGTGGCTACAACAATTATTCAGCGCTCGCTGACATCATCGACAATTCCCTTGAACCTGAAGTGGGAAGTTCTTATGTAAAAGTCGATTTTGAGACGGAAGGGACGGGAGCAGCAAACACAATTATTAAGAGCATTCTCATTATCGATGACGGTAATGGAATGACTGCCGATGTACTTGACGAGGCCATGAGTCTCGGTTCCGAAACAGGAAAAAATGGCACTAGCAACCTTGGAATGTACGGTGCCGGTATGAAAACCGCATCCTTCTCCATCGGACAAAAGATGGAGGTATTCACGAAATCTGCGGATGATTCTCTGAACTATGCCATCATCTCTCTTGAATCCGCTATACAAGAACATGGGTCGATTTTTGTTAGCAGTGCATCCTATCCTGACAATTCTAACGAATGCAAATGGTTTAAGAGCATCGTAGGTAAAGACCATGGTACAATCGTCAAGATTTCCGTATTAGACAGATTATCTAACAAAAATTACCAGAACTTCAGAGGCACCCTTAAAAACAAAATCGGCGAGTACTTCAACAAGTTCATATATGCTGATGTGGTGAAATTTTACGTCCGCAAAGACGATGTCCCCTATACCGACCTCATGGGAAATAGTATTGAAAATGATCTCATGGGTGAAGGTAGCTTTGATGTTGAAGGCCATACCATTTCCTACAAGGCTTGGTATATGCCAAAGATTGGCGGAATGGATAGCAATATGGAGAATAACGAGCACCTTACCGCTAAAGATGGAACCGAATATACCGCCAGGACCCTTAACAATCAGGGCCTTTATATCTATAGACAGAACCGTCTGGTAGGTAAGGGGTTGGTTCTTGGCCTGTGGTCAAAGGACAACTGGAAGAACGGTTTTAGATGCGAAATCTTTATTGACGGCACCTGTGATTATCTTTTCGGCTCCACTTTCACAAAAATGATTGGAGAAAAGGCTCAGGACACAATGTCTCAATCCCTGTGGGATAAATTAGCCGCAAACATTGGCCCGTATGCAACCGAGGCCAACAAGAGAGACAAAAAGGATTTGCAGTCTAGGAAAGAAAATGACCCCGCCGAAAAGAAGGCTACAGAGGAGTTTTATCGTAGAGTGACTGAGAAGCAAAATAAAAATATGATGCTGAAAGCCAACCGTAAGGGTATCAATAAACCGAAACCGGAGGAAGATGATAAGGAGCATAAAAAACGTGGACCTCAACAGAATCCTAACCCAGTAAAAACGCGCACCAATAAGTGGCTCGACGGATTTGAGGAAAGGCCTTTAGGAAGAACGGCTGAAATGTACGGAATGGAAAGGACCAACGGGAAAAGAATTATTGTTATCAATACCGATCATCCCTTTTTCCAAAAGTTTTACTGCAGACTTGATAACGACCTCAAGTTCACCATGGCTCAAATAATCTCATGTGAAGAGATCGCCAAGCAGAATGTGAATTACTACGGAGCGGAAGAAGTGCAGAATATAATTGACAGTTTCAATGCCTTCCAGTCCAGCGAAGTAAGTAAGTCGCTTTGCTTCTAGAATAGTTCTACCTCCCTGTAATAAATACACAAGCCCCCTAGCCAGAGGGCTTGTGCTATATATTAAGTGTCCATCTGGAGCAAATCCTTGTCAGCCTCTTAAATATATCTCCAGCACGAGTTCGCCGAAGAGGGTATTGGCCCAGGCGAACCAACTGCGGGTGTAGCGGGATGCGTCATCCTTCCAGAAGGCTTCGTGCATGAAGCCTGTGCCGGCGTCGGTGGCCATCAAAGTCTGGAGGCAGGAGGCGATTTCGGCCTCGTCAGAAGAGGTCAGGGCCTGCATGATGATGCTCATGGGCCAGATCCAGCCGAGGCCGACATGGGGACCGCCCACTCCGGCACCGGCGGAACCTTTGAAGAAGCAGGGGTTATCTGCGCTCAGCACGAAGCGGCGGGTATTCTGCCACACCGGGTCATCTGCCGGCACACAGCCCAGATAGGGCAGCGACAGCAGATTGGGCACGTTGGCATCGTCCATCAGCATATGCCCTCCGAAGGCGTCCACCTCGTAGGCGTAGATGCGGCCGTACTTGGGATGCTCCACCACGGCATACTGCTCAAGCGCAGCGGACACCTGCGAAGCCAGCGACAGGCACTCCTCAGCCATTTTCCGGCACTCGCGCTTCGAACCGCAATCCACCTTTGAAAGGATCTCCGCCGCCCAACGCAATGCGCTGACAGCGAAGAAGTTGGATGGCACCAGAAACTCCAGCACCGTGGCATCGTCCGAGGGGCGGAAGGAGGATGCTATCAGCCCGCAGGGCTTCACTGGGGCACCGCGGCCGTCCCATCCTTTGGTGTCGAATGCCCTCTCGGTACGTCGCGCGAAACGGTAGGGGCCGTGGCCGTCGTAGCGCTGCTGCTCGCGGAAAGTCCGCAGCACAGCCTTCACCGCCTCCATCCACTCTTTTCCGAAGACGGATGTGTCTCCGGTGGCCTTCCAATAGCCGTAGGCCAGGCGCAGCACGTAGCAGGGGGAATCCAGCTCCCACTTGCGTTCGTGCAGCCAGGGGGTCATCTCTGTATGGTCGCTTTCCCACTCGCTGCCGGTCGGGCCCTTGTTGAACGCGTTCGCATACGGGTCCAGCGCAAGGCAGCGGAGCTGGCGCATCAGCACGCCCGCAATCATCTTTCGCAGATGCTCATCCCCGCCGGCCAGGCGTAGATAGGGCCAGACCTGTGCACCCGAATCCCGGAGCCACATGGCATGTATGTCGCCGGTGATTACGAAGGTGTCGCCCGCGGCCTCGTCGTATTCCACTGTAGTGTCGAGGGTGTTGGGGAAGCAGTTGGCGAACATCCAGGCAAGCTTTCCGGGGCCAAGTTTTGCGCAGACTTCATCGATAGTGCGTTCCACTGCCTCCGAGCGGAAGCAGCGGTCCTCGGGCGCGGGCCGGCAGGATACAAACTCCTGCGCCCTTCCGCACTGGCAGAGAAACAGGCACAGAGCCAGGGTGGTCAGGATTCTTTTCATCGCAGAATCTTTAGTATAAAAACTTCGTTTCTACAAAGTTATGATTATCTTTGTTAATATGAAAGACCGTCAGGACGAAATCATTGATATAATCCACCGCGAGGTGAAGCCCGCCCTGGGCTGCACTGAGCCCATTGCAGTGGCTCTTGCCGTTGCCAAGGCAGTGGAAATAATCACCGACAACTGCCCATGCATCTGCCCCGAAGGGTGGAGGCTTGGCGCTGCTTTCAGCATCGACGTTGCCGTCAGCGGAAACATACTCAAGAACGGGATGGGAGTAGGCATTCCCGGCACCGGGATGGTGGGATTGCCCGTGGCGGCGGCCCTGGGGGCCGTCTGCGGAGATTCTGCCCGCGGGCTCGAGGTCCTTGCAAGTCTGGACAAAGCGGCCGTGGCCCGCGCCAAGGAGCTCGTAGCCGGCGGGCGGGTACACATCAGCGTAGCGCCTACCGAGCGACTCCTCTACGTAAAGGCCACGGTATCGGTGGACGGCAGGGCCGAGGCCAGCGCTGAGGTGGATCCTCATGCCTACGCGGTAATCGAAGATGACCACGACCGCATAGTGGAAACCAGCTTCGCGGACCGCATCCTCATGAGTTCCGAATCCGGAGCGGCCGCCGTGGAGCGCGCCGCAGATGACGACGGCCTCACCATACGCGAGATCCTGGAATTCGCACAGAGCGTGCCCTACGAGAAGATTGCCTTCATCCTGGACGACCGCCGCCTCAACCTCGCCCTGGCCCAGGAGGGCCTCAGGGGGGATTACGGCCTCAAGGTGGGCAAGGCCATACGCGAGAACCAGGCGGAGGTGTTCGGGGACGATTTCATGTCGTATGCCATGGGCATGACCGCAGCCGCGTCGGACGCCCGCATGGCAGGATCCACCCTCCCCGCAATGAGCAACAGCGGCAGCGGCAACCAGGGAATCACGGTCAGCATGCCCGTAATCGCCTATGCCATGCGCTACAAGGTGGATGACGAACGCCTTGCGCGAGCGCTGATCCTGAGCAATCTGGTGGCCATCCACATCAAGAGCTACCTCGGCAAGCTTTCGGCCCTCTGCGGCTGCGTGGTAGCTTCCACCGGGTCTGCCTGCGGCATAGTCTGGATGCAGGGAGGCGGATACGAGCAGGTCTGCGCGGCCATCAAGAACATGACAGGCAACATCACCGGCATGGTGTGCGACGGGGCCAAGGTGGGCTGCGCCATGAAAGTGGCCTCCGGAGTGTCCTGCGCCGTGCAGTCGGCAGTGCTAGCCATGCGCGGCACCTGCATCCCCTCCACCGACGGCATCATCGACGACGATATAGAAAAAACAATACGTAACCTCGGGGCCATAGGATCCGCCGGCATGAAGGCCGCGGACCACATGATCCTGGACATAATGCTCTGCAAATGAAAAAGTTAGCCTTAATCATCCTGCTGGCGCTCGCCTTCCTGCCCCTTCGCGCGGGAAAGGTGGTAACCGACAGTCTCTCCAGCCGCGTGCTGGGAGTCAACGTGAAGTATAACGTCTATCTGCCGGATGGCTACGGCAAGGCGGAACGCCACTACCCCGTGGTGTACCTCCTGCATGGCCTCAGCGACAACTACACCGCATGGGTGAAGAGGGGCAACATGCAGACGGTTGTCGACGAACTGACCCGCTCCGGCGAGATCGTTCCCATGGTCATCATCATGCCCAACGCCGGCGGCCCGGATGTGCACAACACCTGGAACGGCTACTTCAACATGCCGGGATGGAACTACGAGGATTTCTTCTTTCAGGAGTTGGTGCCCACGCTCGAGAAGAAGTACTCCTGCGGCGGCAGCAAGGAGCAGCGCGCCGTGATGGGCCTCTCGATGGGAGGAGGTGGCAGCGTGGTCTATTCCCAGAGGCATCCCGACATGTTCTCCAGCTGCTACGCGATGAGCGCCTGGCTGGATAACAAAGAGGATGAGCTGAAGCGCAGCGTGGATACCATCGATAAACTCTATTATGTGCGCGAGGCGGTCAAGCAGTATTCAGCCCTCGATTTCGTGGATAACGCAGACAAGGCCACCCTGGAGAAGCTCCGCACGGTCGCCTGGTTCATCGACTGCGGCGACGACGACTTCCTGCTGCACCTGAATTACGGTCTGCACATGAAGATGAAGAAGGCCGGAGTGCACAGCGAACTCCGCGTGCGCAACGGCGTGCATAACTGGGAATACTGGCATCTGGCCCTGCGTCTGTCGCTGCCGTTTGCCTCAAGGAATTTCAACTGATGAAACTACGGTGCGCATACCTGCTGATTCTGCTTGCCGCCTGCACGCCGCAGTTTGAAGGCCCTGTGCCTTCTGCGGCGCAGCTGGAATGGCAGCGGATGGAGTATAACATGTTCATTCACTTCGGCCCGAACACCTTCAGCGGGCTGGAGTGGGGCAAGGGCACGGAGGCTGAAGACCTCTTCAATCCTACTGCCCTGGACTGCCGCCAGTGGGCCGCGACCGCCAAGGCCGCCGGCATGAAGGGCATAATCATCACCGCCAAGCATCACGACGGCTTCTGCCTCTGGCCGAATCCGGAGAGCACCCACACCGTGGCCCAGAGCAGCTGGCGGGACGGGCAAGGGGACGTGCTCGCGGAGCTTTCCGCCGCCTGCCGGGAATACGGGCTGAAGTTCGGGGTATACATCTCCCCTTGGGACCGCAACGACCCCGCCTACGGCACGCCGGAGTATAACGAAAAGTTCATCCGCACCCTGCAGGACGTGCACGGGGGGCGCTACGGGCAGATTTTCGAACAATGGTTCGATGGTGCCTGCGGCGAGGGTCCTACCGGCAAAAAGCAGGTATACGACTGGCCCGCTTTCAATCAGACCGTGCTGTCGCTGAGCCCGGCTGCCGTGATATTCAGCGATGTAGGTCCCGGCTGCCGCTGGATGGGGAACGAGCGCGGAATAGCCTGCGAAACCAACTGGAGCAAGCTCGATGTAGAGGGCTTCACCCCCGGCGCGGGCGCTCCTCCACGCGACACCCTCCAGCAGGGGAATGTGCATGGTTCGGCCTGGATCCCTGCCGAGACGGATGTATCGATACGCCCGGGATGGTTCTGGAGAGAGTCCGAAAACCCGCAGGTGAAGACCGTTGAGCAGCTGGCGGACATCTGGCTCACGAGCGTGGGGCGGAATTCCCTGCTTCTTCTGAACGTGCCGCCGGACACGCGCGGGCGCATCCATGAAATAGATTCACTGCGGCTGATGGAATTCAGGGACTGGCGCGAGAAGGTGTTCGGCACCGACCTGGCTTCCGGGGCTCGCGTGCGCCGCCGTTCGGGAGGCCGTGTGCTGGAAATAGAGCTGCCGGAGTACCGCAGTTTCGACCTTATCCAGCTCCAGGAAGATATCTCCCTCGGGCAGAGGGTGAGCAGTTTCGAAGTGCAGATTCAGAATTTTGATGTGGCTCTGGCTACCGGCGGCTGGTGGACCATCGCGGAAGGAACTACTATCGGATACAAGCGCATCATCCCCATCGAGCCCCGAAAGGCCAGGAAGCTTCGCGTGGTGGTTACCGGATCCCAGGGCCGGCCGGCGCTCAGCGGGTTCAGCCTATTTTCCCGCGAGGATAGCCTTTAGAATAGGATAGAGCCGCTCAGCATAGCGACTCTGGCCAAGGTCGGTAGTATGGACGTAATCCACCGTAGCCTCGCCATCGGAACCGTTCAGGCCGGTGCCGGAAACGTAGTACAGATTCTTGTCTCCCGCAGCCTTAACACGCTCATAGATAGTATGTTGGGCAGCATTGCGGGCTTCCACATCGGCATATGACTCCGAGCTCACGAAATCGTGGGAATAATGGGCCATCTCCACGAACACGATGGGAACGTCCGGGTGGGCATCGCGCAGAATCTTCACGAAAGCCTCGCCCCTTTCGAGAATAAGTTCCGGGCTGTCGTTGGGTACATTATCCAGCACGAAGACCGCCGGGTTCTCCACGCGGGCCATCAGCTCGGCGATTTCCGGGTCGAGCCTGGCGTTGCCGCTGAAACCCAGGTTCACCACCTCGCGGTCCAGCATCCTGCCGAGTATGTTGGTGAAGGCCATGCCGGGGCGCGAGACGCATCCACCTTGAAGGATGGATGTGCCGTACATCACCACAGGGGCCTTGCGCTTATCTACCGAAACCGGGATGAATTCGCTGCCGGGCTCGGTGCCTATCTCCAGCTTGCTGATGCCATCGTAGAGCGACAGGTACATGCGGAACTCCTTGTAGCCCGCATCCATCTTCTTGACTATGCAGCGCGTGGTTTCGTTGTAGTCCAGCGCCGGCCGGGCACTCCCCACGAAACGCCATCCGGCATCCGTCTTCGCATAGAGGTCCACCCCGCGGGAACCCACCGAGGCCATGTGCGACATGGTCAGTTTCTTGACCGAACTCCAGCGCACATGCACCGCCGGGGAATCCGTGCGGAACTGCACGTAGAGGCCCGCAGCATCCCCTCCCAGGTACTTGAGGTCCTTCCGGGCCTTCTGGTTGATATCTTCCGGGAAGCGTACGAAGGGGGCGTAGGTATCCTCCACCGCCTTGCCGAAAATGTGCATCTGCGCAGCATCATGCCAGACCTGCGCCCTGGCGGAGACCGCTGCAAAAAGAATCAGGATGAGAGTGAAGCGTTTCATATGTACAAATATAATGATTATCTTTGAGCTATGAAGATTGTTTCTCCCGAATCGATGCTGGCGGCTATACGCGAATTTGGGCTGGTTCCCTTCTTCAGGGGGCCGGTGCCGGGGTTTTCGGTGGAGGAAATGACCCCGCCGGAGCACTGGTTCGACTCGTCGGACGAGCTCGGGCCGTGGGACTGGAAGGTGGATGTGGTGCAGAGCGGGGAGATCGCCTATGGCAAGTTCCTCTGCGGGGGCAAAGCCGCGTTCGCGACGGTGGAATGGTATGCGCATCTGCATAACTGGAGGCTCTCCCAGGCCAGATATCAGCCGGACGAGGCGGGAAGGAAGGTGCTGGCGCTGCTCGAAGAGAATGGGTCCGTGGGGAGCAAGGAGATCCGCACCCTGCTGGGGGTTAAGAAGGCCGCGGCGGACGGGGTGGTGACTCGCCTTTCGCATTGCACGCGGCTGCTGATAGGGGACATCCAGAGGGTATACCGCGGGCCTACCCTGAAGTACAGCGGCTGGCAGACATGCAGTTTCTGCACACCGGAGGCCCTGTTCGGGGCGGAGGATTCCGGCCCGGTGTTCGGAGGGTTCAGCCCGTTCAGCGCGGAGAATCCGCTGGAAGTCGGCTGTACGCCGGAAGAATCGTACGCCGCGCTGCTGGATCATCTGCGGGAGCTGCTCCCTGAGGCCAGCGAAAAGGATATCTGCAAAATTCTGGAATAAATTATTATCTTGCAGGCAATTATGGCAAATAGTTATGCGGACCGGATCGTGGCTCTGGTCGACGAAATGAAGAAGAATTCGGAGGATATGCGCATCTGGGCAAATATCCCCCTGGCTTTGGAAGCGCTTTCGCTGATAAAAACGATTCCCGACGAGGAGGAGGAAACCCCTCTTGGGAAGGTCTATGCCTGCAATGCCGTGCTGGAGCAGCTTTCGGAATACGATGTGCCCCGGCTGTGTCTGCTGATCCTGCGCATGGAACTGGATTATCTGCGCGCCTCGGACGAGGTGTCGGACTGGCTGAAAGAGGAGGATATCCTGGCGGAGATCGAGAAGCTTGAGGCCTATACCGACCCGGACAATATCTCCAACGAGGAGTTTTCCAAGAAGTACGGGCGGATGCTGAAGTTCGACCCGATCGAGCGTACTTCGCTGTGGGAAGACAACATCTACAAGGCGGAGCTGGAGGTGGACAAGATGCTGAAGGATGTGCCTCGCGGGATGGGATTCTGCCATGCCCACTGGCCTGCCCTGAAGCGGGTGCTGGCCAGGCGCGGGATTCCGTGGAAGAGTCCTACTGAGTTGAATCCCAGGGTTTTATTCGATTAGCTTATGGCGATTCAGATCAAGTTTGGGAAGGCCTCGGGGGCTTCGGCGGGTGCTGCCGGAGGGGCGTTGTTCGGGCAGAGCAAGTGGTGGGGTTTCCCGGATATGCCGGAAGAGCTTGAATATCCGGAGGTGCCGGTCCGGGAGGAATATGTGGATGATGACGGCCGGGATGCCGTGGACGAATACGACGACCCGCTGACCTTTATCTGCCAGATACGGTGTTCGGACCTTGCGGCGGTTGACCCGGAGGGCCTGCTGCCTCACGAGGGGATGCTGTACTTCTTTGCTGCGCTGGATTATTTCCTGGGGAATCTGGATGCGGTGGTTTCGCCCGGGCTCGGCGAGTGGGAAGCTCCATGTTTTAAAGTGCTGTGGGCCCCCTCCTGCGAGAATCTGCATACGCACAGCATATTATATGAAGATGGCACCGAGGCCTGCCTGCCGGCGGTTCCGATGGCCTTTGGTAGCGGGGCGGATTGTGGTTCGGACGAGGCGGTTGATTCCTGCGGGGCGGCCGGTGATTCTTGCGAGACGACCGGTGCTTCTTGCGAGACGACCGGTGACGGGTTCCAGCTGCTGGGCCGGCCATTTTACGACGAGGTGGCTCAGGAGATGCCCGGCATGATCAACCTCCTGCAGATTGACGAAAACGACGACTGGGGCCTCCGTTTCTTCGACTGCGGCATGCTCAACTTCTTGATTGCCCCCGCCGACCTCGCCGCCCGCCGCTGGTCCGCCGTCCGCTGCTACCTCACCTCGGCGTAATCCCCCCACCACCCAGCCTGGCCGCTCTATCCGCAGCTCTCCACTTGCATTCCGTCCCTCCCGTCGAGCTTTTCCCGCAAAACCTCTACAGGTCAGCCGTTTTTTGCTCTACTCGTCAAGGAAACCCGGTAAAACCTCTACAGGTCGCCCATTTTTCGGCCTACTTGTAAAGAATTAGGCCGAAAAGCTCTACGGGTCTGAGAAGAAAAGGCTAGATTATCGCCTTGAAAATGTAGAATGCCATTATGCCGGCGGCAATCAGCTTCATTCCGGTGCTGAAGATAAAACCGAGGAAGGCGCCGAGCGACGCCTTGACAGAATGCATGGCATCCTGCTGCGCGAAATAGAATTCCCCGATAAAGGCACCCAGCAGTGCACCCGCCAGCATGCCGATCGGCGTAAGGAACATTCCGGCGAATAGCCCGATTATAGCACCCCAGGAGGCTTCTTTGTGGCCTCCTGTGCTCTTTGCAAACCACCCTGGAATCACGTAATCGAGTATGGTTACCACGGTAGTGATGCCGAGCCAGACCAGCAGGAACGTGGTAGAAATAGGTTCACATTCGCCGCGGTTCCCGGCAAAGAATACAAGCATAAGCCCCACCCAACTGAGTGGCGGCCCGGGAAGCCCGGGAACTATACTGCCGATGATGCCCAGCACCCCGCAGATGATTGCAAAAATCTCGAGTGATGTCATAGTTCTGCAAATATAAGGTTTTTGCTTTTGTTTTGAAAATTGAGTACTTTTGCCGCCCATTTCAAATAACGGTTAAACTATGAAAAAGTTTCTGACTATTGTATTTTTTCTGTTTTCAGTTTTGGCTTCAGCACAGTCGGGTTTTAAACAAGGATATTCAGGTGGGCTCGAGGTAGGAGGGCGTGCCAATATTGGAAAGCAAAGTGCCGGTGGTGGAGAGTTTGATATTCTGACGGTACACGGTATTTCTTACGGAGATGGATCATTTATCGGAATCGGTACCGGCCTTGAGAAGTTACTTCATAGCGAAGGTGTATCCTTCCCTCTTTTCCTCGAAGCAAAATATGTTTTCTTCAAGAGTGATCTCAGCCCGTTTGTCTCTGCGCGCACCGGCTTGGAGCTTACCATTTCAGAACATAATGACATTTGCTATTTCATTAATCCGTCAGTAGGTGTCAACATCCACAAATTCTTCTTCAAGGTCAATTACTGGTTCCTTGGTGGCGCCGGCAACCTGGATGGAGGAGTGACAGTTCCCTACAAAGGCCATCAGATAGGATTCTCTTTCGGAAAATCATTCTAAGGCAAACGTCAGCGCTCCACGCACGCCAATGTGGCGATCGAAATCCTGATTTGGCGGGCATTATTGGAATTCCGGCCGGGGGTTGCAGTCCGCAGGGCCTCCCTGATTGCCCGTTCGCAGGCGGAAGCGGTCGCGCCGGTAGTGAAAACGTCGTCTATTAATAAATAATGGTGGGGAGAGGTCGGCTGGCACGAAGAGGGCTGGCGGTGCAGAGATGGTGGTTCCCGCGTGACGAGCCTGCGCCAGTTACGTGCGTTCACCCGGAACGCGCCGGCCACATTTGCGGCGCGGCCTTCTGCATTCAGATGGGTCTGGGTCCGGGTATGCCGGGTGCGCTTCAGCAGCCTCGTGTCGCAGGGGCATCCCAGACAGGCCGCCACCTCCCGGGCGATGACTGCCGCCTGGTTGTATCCGCGCTGCCAGCGCCGGGTCCAATGAAGGGGGATGGGCACCACCAGATCTACATCCCGGAAAAATTCCGTCTCTGCCAACGTCTTCCCCAACAGCCGCCCGAAACACCTGCCAGCTGCAAAATTCCGCCGATATTTCAGGGCCTTGCTGATCTCCCGGTATCCTCCCTTGTAGAAATAAAGGGCCGCCGCGTAGCTGTAGGGCTGGTACTGCACATCATCACCCATATTCCTCTGTATCAGCGCGTTGAAACTCTCGGCCATAGGGTTCTCCCTCAACTTCCAGTAGCGCGTCTGCGGCAGGTCCTTCAGGCAGGCTTCGCAGAGATGTTCCTCCTCCGGGCCCAGTTCCGCCCCGCACGCCAGGCACGTCCTCGGCATCAGCAGGTCGGCTATCACCTTCCAGATCATACCATCAACTTCAGGTCCGAAGGCGACAGTTTCAACACTCGAGCCAACTGCTTATGATTGCATCCCAGATCTTTGCGTAAAAGCATTCCTATGCTGATTCTTTCTCCCTTGCTGCAACTCTCGATTCCGCCTTTGTCGAACATCTGTTTGGCATATTTCGCTGCCGCATCCAGAACATCCCCGTCAGGCAGCATCATACTGTCCATCAGCATCTCCCTTTCGCATTCCTTGTCGATATTGCTGTTGTTCATTTCGAACATATAGGAACCCGGACCTTGAAACAGCCTCTCCAGGAAATCGATGTCGATAAAGCTGCCCGGCCAGACCATGCCATCCTCTGTAAAATACCAATTATCAGGTACTTCAACGCGGCTGTACATATATCTTCTTTTGCATTCGGCGGATAAGTCCGAGGCTTTGGTCAGGCCCTTCATCTGTTCTTTCCTGTCGGCGAAGAGCAGCCCGGCCGATGACCACTTGTAGTAATACGGCAGGGTTTTAAGTCCGGCCACGTACGGGTTTCGGTGATAATATACCACCTTTTCATGGACTTTATCCCGGGCGACGGGCCAATGGCCCAAAACAATTTCGCCATTCAGAGGAGCTCCGCGATGGGTGGCTATCCACATCAGGGTCAGCTTTTTATAGAGATTGAGGAACTGTATGCAGTGCTCCTCCTCACCATACAGCAAAAGGTGGAAATGATTGTCCATCAGGCAGAAGGAGATTACGCTGACTGTCATGCCTTTTGCCAGACATAATAGAATACAGACCGCAATCCGGTTGATTCCGGCAATGAATTCAATAGGAGATTTGAACAGGATGTCCGTTTCAAGACCTTTACTACAGCAGTTTAAATAGATTCGCATTTTTTGTTTGCAAGTTGGCGGGGTTTTCGGAGGCTTCCAAATTATTGCGGCAAACAATTGCTTTATTATATGTTTCTGCTGACGATTGCGTGTTTTTAAATGGGTATAAGATTTATTTTTTGATTTGCCTAAACTTAAATTTTTATATGTAACCCGCTGACCCGTAGAGGTTTTGCAAGTTTTTCTCGACGGGTAGGGCAAAAAAAGGCCGACCAGTAGAGGTTTTGTAGGTTTTTCTCGACAGGTAGGGCAAAAAACGGACGACCTGTAGAGGTTTTGCGGGAAAAGCTCGACGGGTGGGGCGAAAAGAGGGTGCCAGGCTGGGACAGGGCGTCCAGCAGGGCTATCGAACAGGGCTAGAAGGCACCCGTCAGGGCCAGCGAACAGGGCAAAACCGCCCAGCAAAACCACCCAGCAAAACCACAGGGCAGAGGCCGCCTGGCAGGGGCTAGCGGGCGGAGTGGTATTCGCAGAGGCCGTCGATCGGGGCTTTGATAAAGCGGGAGGCGCGGATGCCGGCGGCGGCGAAAAGGGGCGTCAGGATATACCGGCAGGCAAAGGCGAAACCGCCAACGATGCCAACAGGGTAGGCCGCCACGTCGTAACGCAATAGTGAGCGCTCGATAAAAGCCTGGAAATTCCTCTCTATCAACTCCTTGGCATATGGATGCGAATAGTGCCCGACCACGAACGGGGCAATACTACCAAGGTAGCACGAAGGCGAAGCGCTGCGGTAAACGCCTTCTACAATACCCGCATACGAAGAATCGAACTCTCTGGAAAAATCTGCAGCCAGATCCTCCGGAACCAGGCCCTTGATAAAGTCCGACAAGAAAAGCTTCCCAAGAGCCGAACCGCTACCCTCGTCGCCAATCACATATCCCCCCGAGTACACCTTTCGCTCAACGGTCGCCCCGTCGTAAAAGCACGTGTTGGAGCCTGTTCCAAGGATGGCAACGATTCCGGGCTCATGCCCGCACACCCCCCTGGCAGCACCCATCAGGTCGTCCTGGATATCGATCTCCCCAATGGCGGAAACCCCGCGCAAAAACCCGGTAAGCTCGGCAGCAATCTCAGGCGTAACCACCCCGGCGGTATAGAGATACAGGCCGGACGCACCGGCAAGGCCCTCTGAGGAGATGGCCTCCGCCAGCGTTGCCTTGATATCTTCCATCTTCATGCTCGACACGTTGATGCCCGCACTCAGGAAACGCTTCAACTCGCGGCCGTCCGGGCCCAGGACCCGCCAGTCGCTCTTGGTAGCGCCGCTCTCGACTATTATCTTCATAATCAAAACAATAAGCCCCCTGATGCGCACGGCAGGAGGGGGCAAAAAAACTAGCAGTAGAGTCCGCCGTTGACGGGGATGACCTGTCCGGTGATGTAGGAGGAGAGGTCGCTGGCGAGGAAGAGGGCCGCATTGGCTATGTCCTCGGGGGTGCCGCCGCGCTTGAGGGGAATCTGCTTGATGTATTCTTCGCGCACTGCTTCGGGCAGGGCGTTGGTCATGTCGGAAACTATGAATCCGGGGGCGATGGCGTTGGCGCGGATGCCGCGGGAGCCCATCTCTTTAGCCACGGACTTGGCCATTGCAATGAGGCCTGCTTTGGTGGCTGCGTAGTTCACCTGGCCGGGGTTGCCCATCTGGCCGGCGATGGATGCCATGTTGATGATGCTGCCGCTCTTGGCGCGTGCCATTGCAGGCACCACGGCGTGCATGAAGTTGAATGCGGATTTCATGTTCACGGCTATCACCGCATCCCACTGCTGCTCGGTCATGCGCATGACGAGGCCGTCCTTGGTGATGCCGGCGTTGTTTACGAGGATATCGATCTTGCCGAAGTCGGCGAGGATCTGCTCCACTATCTGCTGGGTCTGCTCGAAATCGGCCGCGTTGCTTTCGTAGGCCTTGACCTTGTGCCCGAGAGCGGCGATTTCTGCCACAGTATCCTGATTTACAACCAGATCGGTGAATGCTATGTCGGCACCTTCTGCCGCATATTTGAGGGCAATCGCTTTGCCGATTCCCCTGGATGCGCCCGTAATGAGGGCGACTTTACCTTCTAAAAGTCCCATAGTTATTTATTGTATTTTAGATTCCTTCACTTTGTTCGGAATGACATGTTAAGCACGGTCATTGGCCATTGTAGCTTCAACATCGTCCGGCGAGGCGGGGAGGCGGGTTCCGCCGAGGCGGCGGGCACCGTCGGGAGTCACCAGCACGTCATCTTCTATGCGGATACCTCCGAAGTCGAAGTACCCCTCTTCCAGGGCGGCGTAGTTAACGAACGGGCGGCCTTCCTTCTTCCAGAGTCTTATCAAATCCGGGATGAAGTAGATGCCGGGCTCGTCGGTAACTACGTTGCCGGGGACCAGGCGGCGCGCCATCCTCAAAGACCTCAACCCCAGCTGCGAGGAGCGCTTCTGGTCGGGATCGTATCCCACCAGATCCTCGCCGAGATCCTCCATATCATGCACGTCCAGGCCCATGTTGTGGCCGAGGCCGTGAGGCATGAAGAGACCGGCGACTCCCTCGGCCACCATCTCGTCCAGGTCGCCTTTCACCAGGCCCAGCTGGCTGAGGCGGTCCAGCATCAGGCGGGCCACAGCCAGATGCACGTCGCGGTAGGCAGTGCCGGGCCCCGTCAGCGAGAACGCCAGTTCGTGGCAGTCGTATACTATGCTGTAGATATCCCTCTGCCTGGGGGTGTACTTTCCGCCGGTAGGATAGGTGCGTGTGAAGTCGGATGCGTAGTGGGAGTTGCTCTCCGCACCGGCATCTATCACCATCAACTTGCCCGGTTCGATGGGGAAGGCGTGTCCGTGGTTGTGGAAGACCTCGCCGTGCTGGGTAAGGATGGTCGCAAAGCTTACTCCCCACCCTTCGGCAAGCGTAACTCCCTCCATCTCCCCCACAATCTCCTGTTCCACCCTACCGAGGCGTATGCCCTTGCGGGCGACGGTGTGCATCTTCTGGCCTAGCACGCAGGCCGCATCTATCTCCGCAATCTCTTCCGGAGTCTTCACGAGGCGCATGCTGATGATTGCGCGGATGAGCGCCTCGGAGGGCTTGTCGACCCCCAGGCTCTGGAGTTTCATGGTATTGTAGTACCTGGACGGCGGGATAGAGTGGATCTTCCTGCCCTGCACTATGGCCTGGCTTACCGCCCAGTCCAGCTTGGCATAGGGCTCGGTGCGGGAGATGCCCACGCGCGCGGCCTGCTCGGCCACGGTGGGCTGAGGCCCGGTCCAGATGATATCGTCGATGCTGAAGTCATCGGCGTAGATGGTTTCCTCTCCGCTTTCGAGATCCAGCACGGCCGCGAAGCGGGGCTCGTCGATCCCGAAATAGTAGAGCCAGGTGCTGTCCTGGCGGAACTTGTAGCAGTTGTCTTTGTATTGGGCAGGGGCCTCTACGTTGCCGATGAATACGGCCAGGCCCGTTTCGCCTTTGAGGAGGGCCTTGAGGGTGGCCCTTCGTGCGGTATAGGTTTCTTTGCTAAACATACCACAAAGATAATAATTAAATCTTGACGGTAAGCACCAGTCCTTCCCTATCCTTATTCACAAAAACAAAGATAATCATTATATTTGTAATCCTATGGACAAGCAGACTCTATATATTCTGGTGACCAATTCCACCATCCTGGAAGGCTCAACCCTCAATCTCTCGCAGAACATCCGGCTGCTGGAAGACGGCATCAGCAGCGAAGGCAAAACCATCCTCGAACAGCTTAAGAACATCGACCTGTTCAAGGCATACCAGATGGCTATCAAAGATGCCGAGGGGCACCAGGTTTGGAGCGGATACAGGCTTAAGTCGCTCGCTGCCAGGGCTTTGAAATGCAGGGGTTTCGACTGCAACAAGGTTTCCGACGAGGCAACGCTGCAGGCCATCTGCCACGAGGCGAACGAGGCCCGCATGCACGCCAGATCCTTGGGAGCAGATGGTTTGCGGAAGGCAGCGGAGAGCATCAGGAGCAAGGTTTCCGGCGCAGCCCTCTGGCCGGAAGGGAACATAGTAATGGGGCGTCTGCTTGGTAATATGCTGGAGTTTGAATTCGGTCTGGAGCCGAGCGGGTCCAGGCCCGCGAGGGGCACCCAGAACAACGCCGAACGCATCCTGGACATACTCTCAAAGCATCCCCGATACACAACTGCCGACCTGGCCGGCATCCTCCATATCTCCGACAAGGGAGTAGAAAAGCATCTTGCCAACCTGAAGAAGACCGGCAGGCTTCTGCGCGTGGGGCCCGACAAAGGCGGGCATTGGGAAGTAAAACGCGTGATATGAAAAGATTGTTGATTGCCGTGCTTTTTGCCGCGGCGGCCATCGGCTGCACGCGGGATGAGTCGCGGCTGACTGTGAAAAACTCATCTGAAGTGCCGGCCGAGAACCCCTCAACTGCGGTGGCCGGGGTTGCGGTCGTGCAGGTGGATGATTCCCTGCTCGAGCTGCTGGAGGGGGCCGGGGACGGGAGCGTCAAGACCAAATCGGAAGATGTAAACGAGGCCCTGCGGGCCATCGGGATAAAATCCTTCTCCCGCGTGTTTCCCTATGCGGGCGAATACGAGCAGCGCACCCGGGATGCCGGACTGCACAGGTTCTACCGCATTGAATACGACGAAAGCATCTCCCCCACCAAGGCAGGAGAGGTGCTGGGCGCGATAGACGGTGTGGGCAAAGTGGAGATGCCGCACAAGGTAAACCGCAGGAGCGCGATTCCGGATGACCCCTATTTCAAGTGGCAGTGGGACCTCTACAACGACCTTTCCCTGAATATCGGATGCATCAAGAGCAACGCCATGTACGGTATAGAAAAGTACAACAACGAGGGGGCGGACATGAACCTGATGGGAGTGTGGGAGAATTTCAGCACCGGCAGCAGCAAGGTTATCGTGAACGTAGTGGACGGCGGCGTTGACCTCAACCATCCGGACCTTGCCGGAATAGTCATCCCCGGAGGCGCGGACGGAAGCAGGAACTTCGCGAAAGGGAGTTTCGTCATCACTCCCGATTCACACGGAACGCATGTTGCCGGCACGATTGCCGCCATCCGGAACAACGGGATAGGCGTGGCCGGCATAGCAGGGGGAGATTATGCCAAGGGCATTACCGGCGTACGCATACTCAGCAGCCAGATCTTCGATGGGGAGGACGGATCCTCGGACGATGCCACCGCGAGCGCCATCAAATGGGGCGCGGACCACGGCGCCGTCATCAGCCAGAACAGCTGGGGATTCTCCGCAGACACAGATCAAAACGGGATGGTAAGCGCCAAAGAACTTGCCGCATACAAGAAAACAAGCATTCCGAGCTACATAAAAGCAGCTATCGACTACTTCATCCTCATGGCGGGATGCGAAAGCCAGCCACCCTACAACCAGAGGTCCGATTCCCCGATGAAGGGTGGCCTGGTGGTGTTTGCTGCCGGGAATGAAGGGATAGACTACGATCCTATCTGCGACTACGACGAGGTGATTGCCGTGGGAGCAGGCACGGCCGGATATACCAAGGCCAGTTACTCGAACTACGGATCCTGGGTCGATATCTGCGCCCCTGGCGGGGACAGTCTCTACGATGGCTATGTGACTGATTGCGATTCCCAGACATTCTACGACGACCTGGGTGCCTACAGATACAGCCGGGGGCAGTTGTTCAATCTCTACGCCACCCAGTTAGTCACCGAGTACGACAAGCAGAACTACGACTATACATCCTACGGCTACATGTCCGGCACGTCGATGGCGTGCCCGCACGTGAGCGGCGCCCTGGCGCTCCTGGTTTCTTATTTCGGAGGGGCCGGCTTTACCAACGACGATTGCAAGGCCCTGCTGATGGACGGGGCAGACAAAAGCCATATCGACAACAGCAAGTACATAGGCCCCTGGGTGGACCTGGATGCGTCTTTCCAGATGGGAATCCCTACGTCCAACATCGCTCCGGACAAGGTTGGCGAGTTCAGCCTGGAGGCCGTCCGCAAGACCATCAATATCAGCATCAAGGTGCCTGCAGACCAGGATGATGGCAAGCCGGCCAGGATTCTCTGCATCTACGGCACCGACAAGTCCGCAGTGCAATCCAGCGCCCCCGCTTCCATCTCCGACAAGGTCTCGTTCGAGTTCTTCCCGGTAGGCGACCTTGAGGCGGGAGCCACTCTCAGAGGCACCCTCGGGGAGCACAGCTACTCCACTACATATTATGTAAAGCTCTACGCGAGCGACCTTTACAAGAACTTCTCCGAGGCATCCGAGGTGAAGAGCATCACCACCCCGGACAACAATGCGCCGGTGCTTGTCTCTCCCGTCGACGGAGTGCTGCTCTACGGCTCCGGGAGCGGTAAAAACATCTCCCTGAGTGCCCTGTTCAAGGACCCGGATGGCGACCCTCTAACCTTTGTCTGCAGGAACAACAACGGCAAGATCATCAACATTTCGTACGATGCCTCAACCCTCAGGATCAAGGCCATCGCGGGCGGAAACGCGCAAATCATCATCACCGCATCCGACGGGGACAAATCCTCAATCTGCGTGGTCCGCGTGCTGGTGAAGCCGGATCCCAACAATCCCGCCGAGCTGATGCCCATGCCGGTCACGACAGACCTCACCATACGCACCGAAGAGCCGGCCGAGACATACGTGAGGATTGTCAGCTCCAGCGGGAAGGTGGTGTATGAGCAGACCCAGGTCTTCAGCGGATTCGACCCGCTGGTGGTTGATTTCTCGGGGCTCGCGCCGGGGCGCTATTCCATTACCATCAGCTACAGTGGCAAAACCTTCCACAATAATATCGTGAAAGTATGAGAAAGATATTCATCATCCTGGCGGCCGGCCTTCTTTCGCTTTCGGCCGGGGCCCAGACTTCCGAGGCTCTTCCCTTCATCCAGATGGACTTCAATCCGGCGTCTATCGCTATGGGTAGCAGCAAGATTCCCAGCGCGGCCGTGCTGCCCCTGAGCGGCATCAGGCTCGCCGGAGGGGTAGCTTACGAGAGTTATATGCCGAAGCTTAGCTCCACGAAATACATCAGCGGCGGTGCTGCCGGCACCTTCGACAGCTTCAGCGCGAGCATAGCTTTCACAAGGGGCACGGGAGAGGCGATAAGCGGAGAGAAGTTCGTGCCTTCGGAGATAATGGTCAATGCGGGCATAGGGGTTGCGCTTACCGATTTTCTGGCGCTCGGAGCCAATGTTAAATACGGAAAGGAGCAGATTCTGGCCTCATATTCCAACAGTTCTGTCGCATTCGACGTGTTTGCGGCGGGCAAATTGTCCGGTTTCGAGTTCGCGGCGGGGGTTTCCGCCTTGGGAAAGAAGGTAAAGTCCAAGTCTTCAGGAGAGTACTCCCTGCCTTCTGCCATCAGCCTGGGTGCCGGATATTCTACAGTTCTGGCCGATGTGCACGGCCTGACTGCGAGGGTTAAGGCGGACAGGTATTTTTCCGGCCCTCTTGCCGCCGGCCTGGGTGTTGAATACGGCTACGACGGCATGGTCTTCGCGCGTGCGGGATATCATTACGGTGGCGACAGCATCATTCCTTCCTTCGCGTCCGTAGGCCTCGGCGCCCATCTCGGGGACTTCACCCTGGATGCCGCCTACCTATTCGCCTCCGATGTGCTCGGCGGCAGCTTCTCACTCAGCGCCGGCGTCCGGTTCTAGGTTTCTTCTTTGGGTTTTAGGAGGGCGGCTTGAGACTTAAGGCTACCTGTAGAGGTTTCGCCGGAAAACCTCGACGGGTAGCGAAGGCGCGTCTCAACGCGCCCGGCGGAGAGCGGGACGGAGCCCGAAGGGCGATGTCGGTAGCTCGGGAGCCGCAGGGTACTTTAGGGGCAGAGCCCCTAACAGAGCCCTGCAGGGGACGCAAAAAGGCCGGCACTTGCCGACCTTTTTGTGGTCCCTGCAGGGCATGATCCTGCGACCCCCTGATTATGAGTCAGATGCTCTAACCAACTGAGCTAAGGGACCTTAGACGTCTTGGGGCGACGTCAGACCTTGATCTCAACCTCAACACCGGAAGGAAGCTCGAGCTTCATGAGAGCGTCAACGGTCTTGCCATTGCTGTCCTCGATGTCGAGCAGCCTGCGGTATGAATCGAGCTCGAACTGCTCGCGGCTCTTCTTGTTGACGAAGGTCGAGCGGTTCACTGTGAAGATCTTCTTGTTGGTAGGGAGCGGAATAGGACCGATAACCCTTGCACCAGTAGCCTTCACGGTCTCAACGATCTTGGACGCGGACTTGTCCACGAGCATATGATCGAAAGACTTGAGTTTAATTCTGATTTTTTGGCTCATATTGCAAATTTAAATAATTATTCGTCAAACGAAGGCATCTTGTATCCACTTTTTTCCACAATATCCTTTGCCATCTGGGCAGGAACCTGCTCGTAATGGTCGAAAGACATCGTGCTGGAAGCACGTCCGGAAGAGAGGGTGCGCAGCACCGTCACATATCCGAACTGCTCCGCGAGCGGCACGAACGCCTTGATGATCCTTGCACCGTAGCTTGTGCTGTCCATGCTCACAATCTGCCCACGGCGGCGGTTCAGGTCTCCGGTTATCTCGCCCATATATTCCTCAGGAGTAACGACTTCGAGGCTCATGATGGGTTCGAGGAGAACAGGACCGCACTTGCGGCAGGCATTGCGGAACGCCTCGCGCGCTGCAAGTTCAAATGAAAGCTGGTCGGAGTCCACCGGATGGAAGGAACCGTCGAGAAGGGTAACCTTGAGGCTCTGCACCTGGTTTCCGGCAAGAACGCCGTTCGCCATAGCTGCCTCGAAGCCCTTCTGCACCGAAGGGATGAACTCCTTCGGCACGTTCCCGCCCTTGACGACGCTCTCGAACTGGAGTCCGACAACGCCCTCGTCGGCAGGCCCGACCTCGACAAAAATATCTGCATACTTTCCACGTCCACCCGTCTGCTTCTTGAAAACTTCGCGGACCTGGATGGAACGTGTGATTGCTTCTTTGTAGTTGACCATGGGGGCACCCTGGTTGATATCCACCCCGAACTCGCGGCGCAAACGGTCCACGATGATGTCGAGGTGAAGCTCTCCCATGCCGCTGATGATTGTCTGGGCAGTCTCAGTGTCGGAATGCACGGTGAAGGTAGGATCCTCCTCCGAAAGCTTTCCGAGGGCGACCCCGAGTTTGTCGAGGTCCTGCTGAGTCTTGGGCTCGATTGCGATGCTGATCACGGGTTCGGGGAACTCCATGCTCTCGAGGGCCAGTTTGTGGCTTTCGTCACAAACGGTGTCCCCCGTGCGGAGATCCTTGAATCCGACTGCTGCGCAGATGTCTCCCGCCTCCACGAATTCGATAGGATTCTGGTGGTTGGAGTGCATCTGGAACAGCCTGGACACGCGGTCTTTCTTCCCCGTGCGGGAATTCAGCACGTAGGAACCTGCGTCCAGATGACCGGAGTAAACCCTCAGATATGCGAGGCGACCCACGAAAGGATCGGTCGCAATCTTGAACACGAGCGCGCAGAACGGGCCTGCCGGATCGGGGTTGAGCTCGATGGCTGCCCCGGTGTGCGTGTTGGTGGCGGGTGTGGTGCCGATATCCATGGGAGAAGGAAGATAGCGGACAACCGCGTCGAGGAGGAACTGTATTCCCTTGTTCTTGTAGGAAGATCCGCAGGTTGCAGGGACGATCTTCATTTCGATCGTGCCCTTGCGCAGTGCGGCAATGATCTCTTCCTCGCTAAGGGATGCAGGATCCTCGAAATACTTCTCCATCAGGGAGTCGTCGCAATCCACGGCGGCCTCCACAAGACGGTCTCTCCAGGTCTCGACCTCTTCCTGCATTTCTGCAGGCACTTCGCGCACATCGTAGTTTACCAGTTCCTCGCCGGTATTGTAGATGTACGCTTTGCGGGATATGAGGTCAACAATACCGGCGAACGTTTCTTCTGCGCCGATCGGCAAGACAAGCGGCACGGCCGTAGCCCCCAGCTTGGCTTTTATGTCGTCGATGCATCCGAGGAAGTCCGCGCCCACACGGTCCATCTTATTCACGTAGGCGATCTTCGGCACTCCGTATTTATCGGCCTGACGCCATACCGTCTCGCTCTGGGGCTGAACCTTGCCCACCGCATCGAATGTCGCGATGGTGCCGTCCAGCACGCGCAGCGAGCGCTCCACCTCTACGGTGAAGTCCACGTGACCGGGAGTATCGATCAGGTTGATCTGAAAGACCTGGCCTGCATAGTGCCAGAATGCAGTTGTAGCAGCAGAGGTGATGGTAATTCCCCTCTCCTGCTCCTGCACCATCCAGTCCATCGTGGCGGCGCCGTCATGGACCTCCCCGATCTTGTGCGTCTTCCCTGTGTAGAACAGGATGCGCTCAGACGTGGTGGTCTTTCCGGCATCGATGTGCGCCATGATACCGATATTACGTGTGAAGTTTAGATCCCTACGTGCCATCGATTAGAAGCGGAAGTGTGCGAATGCCTTGTTGGCTTCTGCCATACGGTGCATGTCTTCTTTGCGTTTGAATGCACCACCTTCATTGTTGAATGCTGCCACAATTTCTGCGGCGAGCTTTTCTGCCATCGAGTGGCCGGAGCGCTTGCGGGAGAACTGTATCATATTCTTCATCGCGAGAGAGACTTTACGCTCAGGACGCAACTCGGTCGGCACCTGGAAGTTGGCACCACCGATACGACGACTCTTAACCTCAATCTGAGGGGTCACGTTCTCGAGAGCCTGCCTCCAAATATCGAGAGGAGCCTTGTCAGAATCCTTCATCTTCTCGCCTACCATGTCAATGGCATCGTAAAAAATAGAATACGCGATACTCTTCTTTCCCTGCAGCATAAGATTGTTCACGAAACGGGTTACCTCGATGTCGTGGAACTTGGGATCAGGAAGTAGAATCCTCTTCTTAGGCTTTGCTTTTCTCATAACTGAAAAAATTAATAATTAAACCATCCGACGGCTACTTCTTCGGCCTCTTGGCACCGTAGAGGGAGCGGGACTGGGTCCTGCCTTCCACGCCTGCCGTGTCCAAAGCGCCGCGAAGGATGTGATAACGTACACCAGGGAGGTCCTTCACACGACCGCCGCGGACCAGCACGATGCTGTGTTCCT
>DGUE01000093.1:10718-13202 GCA_002393895.1 Bacteroidales bacterium UBA4318 | reverse complement strand
TGTGGCCCTCGCCCGGGATGTAGGCGTTAACCTCTTTAGCGTTGGAAAGACGTACACGGGCAACCTTACGCATTGCGGAGTTAGGTTTCTTAGGGGTGGTAGTGTACACCCTGACGCATACGCCACGCTTCTGAGGGCACGCATCCAATGCGCGAGACTTGCTCTTCACTTCGAGAGTCTCACGTCCTTTGCGAACCAATTGTTGAATTGTCGGCATAAATAAATAATAATAAAAAAACACCCCCCTTAAAAAAGGGGGTGCAAATATAAGGAAAAAATTTTAAAGTGCAACGAATTCTATGTCCTTCAAGGCTTTTTCCCGCAGCGAAGGGTCTTTTTCGCAAGCTGAATCAAGCATTTTCTTTGCATCTTTCAGCTTGCCCCTGCGGGCAGAGACCACAGCGCGGTAGTAGTCGGCCTGGGCGCTCTCGTCGTTTTTGAGAGCCTTTTCGGCTGCATCCAGGTCCCCGCACATGATGTTGGCGATGGCCTCATTCACATCTGCCGCACCCTTGAGCTTGTCGGCTGCAGTGGTGTAATCACCTTTGGAGAGGGCCACGATGCCAAGGTTCTTAACCGAGGCGGCATTGCCGGACTTCTCGAAGAACTCGGCGGCCTTGTCGAAATTGCCGCGGCGGAGTTCCACTACGCCGAGGGCGTTGAGAACATCGGGATCGTTCTGGTCTTTCATCTGCTCCAGATACATCTCAGTCACGGCGTGCTTGCCCTGCTCGAGCTTGAGGATTGCCAGGTCGTACTTGCCAACCTGGGAGTTAAAGCGCTCTGCAGCAGCACGATAGAACAGCTCCTTGCGCTCCGGGTCCTCGGAGGTAGCGGCGATGCGCAGGACAGCGGGCTCGTCTACAAGGTAGAGGAGCTTGCGGTCGGCAAGGCGCTGGAGCTCGGCATCGGTGTAGTTCTCATATTCCACCTCCGTCACGAAACGGGAGCGGCGGAGTTCGGGAAGGACTTCCTTCTTGAGCTCGGTGAATATCTGGCTCATGTTGCGGATCTCGCTCTCGCGCACCTCGGGATCGTTATACATGCTGAGCACGCGGAGGATGAGGTCCTTGTCTTCGATGTCGGACTTGGCAACGGCTTCCTGGAAGCCTTCCCAGTCCTGGCCTACGCTCTTAACATCGGGAGCGGCAGCGCCGTCCAGGTCCTTGGAAACGGAATCCCAGGCCTTCTTGGCAGCGTTGGAACGCTCGCTGGAGAGCTTGTTGTTACGCTCCTCGCCACCCTCGGGGGACGCGTAGGAGATGATCTTCACGTCCTTGATCCTGGCACGGTCGTTCTCGGCAAGCTCGGCAAGTTCTTCTTTGTAGGTCTTGAAGGAACCTCCGGAGATCTCGCTGCTCTTGACGGTGGAGGAGTTCACATCGTAGTGGATCTGGGCCTCGCTGGTCTTGACGGTGGTGTGCTGGTATCCGTCTTCCTTATAGTCGAAGTAGCCGGTGGTGTCGAAGCCGTTTCCGGTGAGGATGACGCCGTCGGCAACCTTGCGGCTGGGGAGGGTGATGGACTTGTCCTTGTAGCTGGCAACGCTGCGGAGCTCAAGGTAGCACTTCTTCATGCCATCCACATAGGGGATGGTGAAGCTTTCCACCACGGAACCGCCGTCGGCAGAGATTTCCTTGTTGTTTTCGCGTACCGCGGATCCCTGATAATAGAAAACGGGGCCGGCTGCCTCGCCGCCTTCATATACGATGACGGGGGTAACGGCCAGTTTGGATTCGGGGGCGAAGTATGCTGCAGGATAATCGACGGTGATGCTGACGGGAATCGTGTTGTTGATAACCGTCAGAACCTCGGGCACGCAGCTTACGCCGACCTTGGATGACGCATCCGCCATCTGCTGCGCGGAGTTCTTGTTGCAGGCTGCAAGCACGATGAGTGCAGCGGCCGCCAAAATCCTGTTCGCTTTCATAGTCAAAAAATTATTCTGCCGTAGGGGCTTCCTGCTGGATGGGAGCGGTGGGGAACTCGGGCTGAGCTGCAGCCTCGGTGTCCTCAAGCTGTTCGGTGATGTCGATTCCGGAGCCGTTGCTGCGGGCGGAGAAGGAAGCGATGATGGAAACCACGAGGATGAATACTACCAGACCCCAGGTGATTTTCTCGAGGATATCGGCGGTCTGACGCACACCGAATGTCTGGTTGCCTGCCACGAAATTGCTGGCCAGGCCCTCGCCTTTACCGTTCTGGAGAAGAACTGCACCGATAAGCAGGAGGCTCGCCAGAATGATGAGCACTGTAAGGATTGTAAATACTGCGTTCATATACTAATTCTTTAATTTTTCTATAAGGGCTGCAAAGTAAGCACTTTTTTCTGGGAATCGCAAACTTAAGCGTGAATAAATTTGCTTTGCCTGTTCGGGATATCCTTGATCTGCATAGATTTGCGCGAGTGTTTCGGTGAAGTAGTCGGTGAAGGCTTCTTCGGGGATTCCTTCGCCGGCGCTCGGAATGACAGGAGAGCCGGCG
>DGUE01000093.1:0-10615 GCA_002393895.1 Bacteroidales bacterium UBA4318 | reverse complement strand
GATGCGCCGTCGCCTTTTGCCATGGACCCGAAGGTGTTGTCCCCCTCCTGGCGAACTTCGGCATACTGCTGAGCAGAGAAGTAGTCCCCGCCAACCACTATCACGCGGCGAGGCTGGCCTTCATCCTTCACCTCTCCTACACCTTCATCAATATACGCGCGCAGGAGCTCCTTTACCTGATGGTCGGAATAGTCGGCCTTGTGCCCCTTGTGGGCCAGTGCGGCAAGGATGCGGCGCGAGCCTACATAGAGCGCGGCATCCGCGTAGCGCTCATCGCTCCAGGCACCTTCCCCCAGTTCGGACATCCTCCGGCACAGCTCCTTGCGTGCCCCGCCGAACCACGGGTAAAGGTTCACCACCCCGTTCAGCTCGTCGAGGTTGAGTTTCTTCAGGTCTATGTAATCGTTGTCTACCATTGTGCCACGGTTGCATTAAAGATGTCTTCCACTATCTTGTCGATGATCTCGGAGCAGAGGGCGCTTTCCACGGCGTCCAGCGAGTTGGTGGAGTCGTAGTCGGCGTAGGCCGAGAAACTCTTTCCGGAGAAGCTCTCCTCGGGGTGCTTCACGTTGTTGAAGTCTATCCTGACGGTCACCGTAAGACGGTTCTGGGCGGCCACTTCCTGGGCGGTCACGGCCGAAGCCTGCACGTCGTAGCCGCTTATCTCCCCCGAGATTTCGAGGTCTCCGTCCACATCCACCTGCTCAAGGCTTGTCATCCGGCGGAAACGGGTGCGGAGGGCCTCCGAGAGCTCGTTGGAGAGCGAAGGATTCACCCGCAGGGCCTTGTATTCGAGGGTGGGAATGCAGATGGTGTGCACGTCCGGATCGATCGAAGTGCCGGAGAAGGAATAGGTTACCCTGCATCCGGCCAGGCAGAGGGCTGCCGCCATTATGATGAGCAATTTCTTCATTTTGCTTTCTCCTTTGCCAGTTTACGGTAGATGGTGCGTTCGGAGATGCCGAGCTCGGCCGCGGCGGCCTTCACGTTGCCTCCGTGCTTTTCGAGGGCGCGCTCGATGAGGTCCCCTGTGGTCTTCTTGATGCTCAGATCCTCGCTCTGCTCCTGCCATTCGGCATCGTCGTCCGAGGCGCGTTCCAGCCTGGCGGGATGTGCCCCGCTCTCAAGCTCCTTGATGCGCTCGGAGAGGGCATCCACCTCGCCCTTGAGGTCCAGCAGCGCCTTCACGAGCACTCGCTTGTCGTCTTCGCTCATGCTCCCTCCGGTGGGTGCGGCGATCTGGGGAAGGAGGGTATCCTTCTCGTCCGGGATATACCTGACCATCTCCGAGGCCCCGAGTTCCACCCTCTCCGACTCGGATGTGGCCGGGCGCGACTCGAGTGCGGTGACCGTCTCAGCCACATTCTTGAGCTGGCGGATGTTCCCGGGCCAGCGGTAGTTCTTAAGCAGGGAGATGGCGTCGATGCTGAGGGCGACCCGGCGCAGGCCGAAGCGCTGTGCGAAGTCGGAGGTGAATTTGCGGAAGAGCAGGTAGATGTCTTCCTTGCGCTCGCGGAGCGACGGCATGACTATGCGGGCGGCATTCAGGCGGTAGTAGAGGTCTTCGCGGAAGCGGCCCTGCTGCACGGCGGTGTAGAGGTTCACGTTGGTGGCGGCCACTATGCGCACGTCCGTCTTCTCCACCTTGGAGGAGCCCACCTTGATGAATTCCCCACTCTGGAGCACGCGGAGCAGCATGGCCTGAGTCTCCTTGGGGAGCTCGCCTATCTCGTCGAGGAAGAGGGTGCCGCCGTTGGCCTCCTCGAAGTAGCCCTTGCGCTCGCCGATGGCGCCGGTGAAGGCGCCTTTCTCGTGGCCGAAGAGCTCTGCGTTGATGGTGCCTTCGGGGATGGCTCCGCAGTTGACTGCCAGGTATTTACCGTTCTTGCGACGGCTGAACTGATGTATTATCTGGGGGATGGTTTCCTTGCCTACGCCGCTCTCGCCGCTGACCAGGACGGTGAGGTCGGTGGGTGCGACCGCGACGGCTGTTTCCAGGGCGTGGTTGAGTGCGGCATCATTTCCTATGATGTCGAACTTGTTTTTCAGCTTTTGAAGTTCCTGTGTGTCCATATTGCTATGTCCTGCAAATATACTAATATTTACTGACATTTTGTCACGAAGGGGATGGCCGGCGGGATTTGCTCAGCCGCAAGCGGCTTCGCACATCCCTGGGGAGGGGGGCTATCAAGAATCAGCAGCTGCGAAGCCAGAGGCTTCTTGGGCTGTTTTGGTTATGGCCGCCGCGAAAGCTCGCTTTCAGCGCGGCCATAACCAAAACAGCCCGGCACGAGTGCCGAGCTGCTGATTCTTGAGCGGAAAACGGGATTCGGACCCGCGACCTCGACCTTGGCAAGGTCGCGCTCTACCAACTGAGCTATTTCCGCGTCGGGACTGCAAATATAAGGCGAAATTTTTAATCTGCAAAATTTTTTCGCTAACACACAAAAAAAGATTGTAAACCATTTACGTAGTATAGTCTCTAAATTCGTTCTATATCAGTTAACACTAAAATTAAAATGAAAAAAATTTCATTCCTTTTCCTGACTATTGCAGCCCTCACGCTTGTCTGCTGCAAGAAAGCTTCCGAGGAACCCGTTGAACCTGTCGTCTCAGACAATCCGGGCATCGCGTCGGCAGAAGATTTCATAGCCTTCGCCGCCGCGGTCAACGCGGGCGAATCCACCGAGAGGTGGCAGAATGAAGAAGGCTGGGTCAACCTGCTTGACGACATCGACTTCAACGGTGTCACAGAGTGGACTCCCGTCGGGCACGCGACCGCCCCATGGACGAACTGGAACCCCGTTATTACCGATGGAAAGGCCTTTACCGGAAAATTCGACGGCAATGCCCACAAGATTAAGAACCTGAAGTTAACAGATGCGGAAACCAAAGACGGCCGCCACTTCGGCATCTTCGGCTATCTGGGTCCCGGAGCCATAGTTCAGAATTTTGTAATCGATGAAAGCTGCTCGCTGACAGTCACCTCTTCCGTTTCCCACAGCGTAGGCATGATTGCCGGCGTGCTTTACGACGCCACTGTCCGCGACGTGACGAGTTATGCCCCGATGACCTATGAAGGCAGCTGCAAAGGATATCTGCATATGGCCCTTATCGGCGGCATCTACGCCAAAGATACAGGCTGTACGGTGGACAGCGTCCATAACTTCGGGGATATTACAGTCACCAATTCCGTCAATCTCTCCGGAGCAGCGACAGGCATTCACGCAGCCGGCGTCGTCGGTTTCACCAACGCCCCGACCGGCAACGAAAAACGCGTGGTGATCTCCGACTGCAGCAACCAGGGCGAGATGACTTCCCAAGCGGGCCGTACCGCCGGCATCCTGGGTGCCGCCAACGCCTGCACGGACATCATCGGATGCGAGAACCGCGGCAACCAGCTCAACTCAATGCCTCAAAGTGACGGCAGCCGTCTTGGCAACATCTGCTGCCTCACCAATAATGGTTCCACCATTTCAAACTGCAAGAACTACGGCAACCTGGTCTCAACGACCTCCGGCCGGGTCGGCGGCATCGTGTCTCTGCCGGGCGCCGCTTCCTACACCAATAACGAGAACTACGGAAAGATCATTTCCGACAGCGTCTACCGCGGCCTTTTCTGGGGATACGTGACCGCTGCAGCCGCCTGGGAAGGCGGAAAGGCCTCCGGGAAAGTCGGGAAATACAACAACGGCAACTTCCAGAATGACGTCTATCCCGAAACCAGCAAGGTTAAATATCTCGGCAAGGATGGTTCAGGCGGCAAGTGCACGGTCTCTGATGTCACTATCGACATCACTGCCAGCGCCGATCCCCAACTCGACGTCGCGGCGGACTTCCGCATCTTCTTCATCGGAAACAGTTTCACCAAAGACGCTGTGGAGCACCTGCCCGGCATTCTCGCCGCAGCCGGGCTCGACAAGATCCAGATGGTGCATATGTACTATGGAGGACGCACTATCCCCGAATATAACGACGGCTGGAGCACCGCGACGGATTATCACTGCTACGTTTGCAATCCCGGCCAGACCAGCTGGACCGACATAACCGGAAAGAGCCTGGCTACAGTTGCCGCAACCGGTAAATGGGACATCGTCACCATTCAGGAGCACACCGGACGCCAGCTTGCCTGGGGATGGACAGAGACCGAAAAGGCCGCAGTCCAGGGGCTTGTAGACAAGGTGAAGGCCGCACAGGCTGCGAACGGAGGCACACCGAAACTCTACTACATCCTCTCGCAGGCCTATCACAACCTGAGCAAGGCGCAGAGCGGCGCCAAGCCGTTCTCCAACACGAGTGAGATGTGGACAATTATCGCCGCCCAGGGCAAGACAGCCGTGGAAACCTGCGGTTTCGACGGTGTGATTTCCACCGGCGCTATGCTGCAGAACCTCCGTACCTCCGGCCTCAACAACACCATGGGCCTCACCCGTGACGGCTATCATATGGACTATGGCATCTCCCGTTACGGCGCTTCCTGCACGGTGTTCGAGACGGTAATCGGTCCGTTCAACGGCGATGTCAAACTTGACAACAACAGCTACCGGACATCGTCTAACTCGACAACTGACGGCAGCTACACCACAGCCATTACCAACGAGCGTGCTCCTATCGCACTCAAGGCCGCCCGCTACGCGATAGCAAAGCCCTATGAGGTGACCGATATGGAAGGCGAAGGCGGCGTTCCCCCGGGTCCCGAGGTCGAGCCGGACAACGTTACAATCGCTTCAGCTGCCGACCTGGTGGCATTTGCAGCCCGAGTCAACAGCGGCGAAGCCAAGGCTGTCATTGCGAACGTGACCGTCACAAGCGATATCGATATGTCGTCCGTCACAGACTGGACGCCCATCGGTCTCGCTGTCACCTCGCTCAACAGTAATTCCATCGCATGGGGCGCAGGGAATCCCTTCAAGGGCCATTTCAACGGCTGCGGACACACCATCAAGAACTGGAAGGCCGTTTGCCGGAATGCTACTGCCGGCCAGTCCTGGGGCTTTTTCGGCACACTGGCCGACGGGGCTGTAGTGGAGAACCTGGTCTTCGACAGCAGCTGCTCGCTGACAGTTTCTCCTTCCGCCCAGACCGACTGCGGCCTTATCGCCGGCCTCGTTCACGGGGCGACCGTCTCCAACATCGAGAGCCATGCCTCGATGACCTACGGCAACGCCACAGTCGCCGACAACCTCCGGATGACGATGGGCCTCATAGGAATGGCCTTTGCCACCGATACCGAAGCGACGATTACCGGCCTGAAGAATTACGGCACCCTGACGACGGACAAATGCAACAACACCAAGAACGGCGCGACTTCCGTGCAGACGGCGGGCATCTGTGGCTTCTCGTCCAATGACGGCAATTCAACCAAGACCGTCCTTTTCAAAGACTGCGTCAATGAAGGCAATATGAACGGCAACAATGCCCGCATGTCGGGTATCGTGGCGGCATGCAACCGCTACACCGTGCTCAAGGGCTGCATCAACCGGGGAAACAACGTCAACGACGCGCCGGATGCCCGCCTGGCCAATCTGACCTGCATCACCGGGGTCGGCAGCATCATCGAAGACAGCATCAATTACGGCGACATAATTTCCAAGACCGGACAGCCCGCCGGCGGCTGCGTGTGCCTCATCAATCACGACGGCAATATATTTATCCGGATGCAGAATTACGGCCGGGTGATTACCGACAGAACAGAAAACTATATCGGAACACTATTCGGCCAGTGCAACAAGGGCGCAAGTTTCACGAAGTGCGTCGCTGCAGGGGACTTCGGCAGGTATAACAACGGCTCATACCAAATGGTTGGCATCACCGCCGAGAATTACTTTGACTATGTTGGAACCCACAATGCCTCCGGCGTCAACGTGACAAGGGAAAACATCCTGTTCTCGCTGGAAGGCGGAGATGAACCGGCCAAGGGCCCTTCGATGCCGGCGAAATGGGTGTTCAACACATCCAACCAGCCCATTTACTACTCGTCCTGGACCACGGAGCGGAAGATCCCCGCGACCAATAATGCCAGCGCATATATTACCGTGACGCGGGCGGCGGCAAACGCTTCCGCCTCATGGAATCTCGGCGTGGCCTCCAACGGCGTTCCGCAGATAGCCACGCTCGCGGAAGGCGATGCCTGGGTATGGTGTATGCCGCTGGAGTCGGCCATCCCCGCAGGATCATACATCGACTTTAACGCAACTATGGTCAGTTATGCCACGTCGGCAAAGAACTGGGTGGTGGAAATCCTGGACGGAGACAGCTGGAAGAGCGGTGTCAGCTACATTTGTTCCGGAGTCCCGACCGGAGATGATTACCAGCATTCGACGGTGATGCACACGTTCAAGCTGACGAAGTCCGTCTCCGGGGAGCTTCAGGTCCGCTGCCGTGTGGAAGGCAGCGAAGCCTGCGACGGCAGCACGCTTTCGGCCACCTCCAGTGGCGGATACAGCCGCTTCGCTCCGTTCGGTTTTACCGGAGCGTACGTGCAGAATTTCGGCACGCAGACACCGACCGACACCAAGCGCGTCCTCTGTCTCGGCAATTCCTTCTCCTATTACAACAACCCTGTTGGGATGCTGAAGGAAATCGCCTTTGCAGAAGGGCACCAGGTAGATGTGGTGGCCAATTTCAAGGGGTCGCAGACCTTCGCCTCCCTCTGCAACCTGTCGCTCGCCAAGGATGCCATCGCCCGCGGTCCTTTCGATTATGCATTTATTCAAGGAGAGAGCTACGAAGAGGCTCGCTATGCAGAGAATCCCTCCGGGAATACCTCCATCCTCACGGCCGTCCGTGCGCTTTCGGACCAGATCCGGGCAGCATCCCCTTCCTGCAAGGTAGTCCTGGAGGCGACCTGGGCATCCACCCACGACAACTACGAGGGATTCGGCAACTTCGAGAACTACGCCAACCTGCTTGCAGCGGGAACCATCTCTCTGGCGGAAGCCGCTGGTGACATCGTTTCGCCAATCGGGACGGCCTTCAAGGATGTACGCAATGGTTCTTCCGGCATCAATCTATATCATACCGATGATTATCATCAAGGCCCTTACGGTGCCTACCTGAAGGCCTGTGTCAACTACCTGGTGCTGTACAAGACGCGCTTCGGCGCTCATCCTGCCGACTGCGGGCTCGACCCGGCAAAGACCGCGGTCCTTCGCGCCGCAGCGGAAAAGGCATATTTCGGCAATTAGGTGAAGTAAAGAGTATAATTATTTCCAATATAAATCAACTTAGGTCTAATGAAAAAGAACATCTTGAAGGCCGCTTTTGCGGTAGCAGCAATCGCTGCAATGACTTTCGCCTGTAAAAAGGCGGATGAGCCCGGAACCGAACCGGACGATGGAACAGTCGCCATCAAAGCCTCTATTCCCGCCAGCGAAATGGGTTGGAAATGGCAGGAAGGTGACAAACTGACCGTCATTGGAACTACGACCGAAACCTTTGATCTCACCTCCGGCGCCTCTACCGCGTCGGCCGAGTTCAAGGGAAACAAAGTGGAAGGAACCGCCTTCACCATCTTGTATCCCGGCACCTGCGCCACGCTATCCGATGCTGAAGCCATCGACTGGACGAAGCAAAAGCAGGTGGGCAACAATTCGCAGGCACACCTTAAGTATGTTGCCGCTCTCAAGGATGTCGATGCTTACACAGAGGTTGCGTTTGCAAACGATTGGGCCACGGCCCACGGAGGCGCGTTCAAGCAGAGCGGTATCGTCAAGTTTGAGCTGACTCTCCCGGCTGCCGTTCCCGGCGTGTCCCGCGTACAATTGGCCGACTCGGGCGAAATCATCAGCGTTGGGCTGGACCTTGAGAATGTGGAACTTGGAGACGACAAAGTCCTTACTGCTTATGCCGGCTTCCCCTGGGTGGACCTGGACATTCCGGCCGGCGGGCAAGTTACGGTTACCCTGAACGCTTCGGACGGCGGCGTATGGACCAATATCATCACGTATGATAATGCTGGCTCCTTCAAGAGCGGAATGGTCAATACCGTTAAACTCGATGCTTCCAATTGGACGGCCGCCGAGCAGGGAACCGGAACGGAAGCGGATCCTTATGTCATCCGCACGGTGGACCAGTTCAAGGACTTCGGCAACAAGCTCGTTGAGGGCGAAACCCGTTATTTCAAGCTTGGCGCTGATATCGATCTCGGAGCCGAGACCTCATGGGAACGACTCCATCCGGATGCAGACACCAAGCGCTTTGTGTTTGACGGACAGGACCACACGATAAAGGATCTGACGGCCTCCTTCGACTCCGGATATCCCTCCATCTTCGGTGCCATCAACGGTACAGTCAAGAATCTGAATTTCGAGAATTGTTCTATAACCTATACCGGCACCGGAGGCGGACCGCTTGGCATTCTGGCAGGCTGGGCCGGCATCAGCAATGCATCCTTCGACGCAACTATCGAGAATGTCCATGCAAAGAACTGCACGGTAACTAGCGAAAGCCCCTCCAATACGGTCGGAGGCCTTGTAGGTCGCGCCCATAACGCAACATTCATAAACTGCTCGTTCGACGGAACGGTGGAACGCACCGCGACCAATGCCAGCGGCTACAAGTACATCGGAGGTCTGGTTGGAGCCGATGAATGGGCAGGCGAATACCTCACCACCTTCAAGAACTGCAGCACATCCGGAACCCTTACGTCCAAGAGCGGCAACTCTACCGCCGGAATCCTTGGCGGCACAAATACCGGAGCCTATATCAAGATGGAGGATTGCAGCTCGACTATGACTATTACCACCGCAGGTACCGTAACAGGCGGTATACAAGGTTATACCGGCGGCGGCATCTATACAAACTGCTCCTACGAAGGCACCATCACCAACGCCGGCGTTACCGGAAGTGCCTATGTAGGTGGCCTTATTCCTTACTTGACACATTGGGTCCAACTTTCAAAATGCCATACGGCAGGTGAGATTTCATCCGAGGGCGAACGTGTGGGTGGCCTCATCGGCGACCTCAACCCGAACTCTGCCGACACCGAGGGTACGTCAATCACCGACTGCTACAGTACGATGAAGGTTACCGGAAAGGCAAAAGTGGGCGGTATCCTTGGAAACAGTTCCAACAACGACAACGGTGGGAAAAAGCATTTCGCCCGCAGCTATGCCACCGGAGATGTCACCGGAGGCGACTGGACAGGTGGTCTCTTCGGTTTCCTCCGTCATGCCGAGGTGGAAGATTGTGCCTTCTACGGCACCATTGATGGGAAAGGCCAGCGTACCGGCGGATTCATAGGTAATGCGGCCGCAGGCAATATAACAGTACGCCATTGCTATACCGGGGCCTCTGTCAAGACTACCTCACTTGGTGCCGGCGGTTTCATCGGCCTGGGCCAGGCGGCAAATAATGTAGCAGGAACGCACGCCGACATCGGCCTGACGGTGGAGTATTGCATCGCCTGGGGTGCCAGTGTAGTTGCTGAGGCAGGAGAAACCAACCAGTGGGGAACCGGCGCCTTTATCGGCTCCGTAGCAGGCGGAAGCACCCTCACCGATAACTTCCGCAACCCTGCGATGACCGTCTCCTACAACTGCGCCAATAAAGAGTGGCCTCTTGTCTACGACCAGGAGAATTCCACCAAGGACAAACCGCTCGTATACTACGACGGAGCGGCAGAGGCGCCCGCCACTTGCCAGGCACCTTATCACGGCAAGGCTGCCGCGGCCGGCAAGACCGCCGCACAGGTAGCAACCGACCTCGGCTTCTCGGCCACGGTATGGGATCTCTCAGGTGAAGTTCCTATGTTGAAGATTGCCCAGTAATGGGGTAATCTATTCTAAAAAAAGAGGGTGACCTGCTTAGTCACCCTCTTTTTTTATATTACTGCGGAAATTAGATTTCCTCTACCACAGGAGCCTCAGGGGCATTCTTTGCCACGGATGCAACACCTTTTTTGAGAGTCTCTTCGGATGCATACATCTGGCTGGCGCCGATAACCTGGCCGTTGCTGGCCTTGAGGTTGAAGAAAGGCTTGCCGTTCTTGGCAACCTTCACCTCGAACTTGGCAGGATCCTGGCTGTTCTTACGAACGGACTCTACGCCGTTGAGGCAAGCGGTTTTGGTGGTGTAGCCCTCGCTGGTGAGGATGACCTGGCCATTGCTGGCCTTGAGGTTGAACTGGAATTCTCCGTTCTTCCTGACTGTGATAACAAATTTACCCATAGCTATAAATAAAAATTGGTTGTAGTCGGTTTCAACAAATATAGGTATTTATTTTTAATTATCAACAATTCCTCAGCACAGTCTGGCCGTCCACGCAGTCGACTTCGATGGCGGAGTCCTTTCGGATCTTGCCTTCCAGGATCTCGCGGGCGAGCTTGTTCACCAGCTCACGCTGAATCAAACGTTTGACGGGGCGGGCGCCGAAGACGGGATCGTAGCCATTCTCCACCATGTCGTCTTCGAAGGCGCGGGTGTAGGTCAGGCGCACGTTCTCATCTTCCAGCTTGCGCTGGAGTATACCCATCTGGATGTGCACGATCTCCCGGATATCGTCTTTCGTGAGAGCGTCGAACACCACTATCTCGTCTATCCTGTTAAGGAACTCCGGCCTCATGCGCAGGCGCAGTTCCTCCTCCTTAAGGTTGGAGGTCATGATGAGGATGGT
>DGUE01000052.1 GCA_002393895.1 Bacteroidales bacterium UBA4318 | reverse complement strand
CGTAGATACGGGTGAGCTGCTGGCGCTTCTCATCTCCACGCCAGTATGCACCGGCGATGGCAGTGAGCTTGACAGCCTTGATGACCTCGGTATTGCGGAGGTGAGGTCCGCGGCAAAGGTCGGTGAATGCACCGTTAGTGTAGTAGGTGATGGTGCCGTCCTCGAGCTCGCTGATAAGTTCGCATTTGTACTGGTCGCCCTTTTCTTCGAAATGCTTCATCGCATCGGCTTTGCTGACCTCGATGCGCTTGAAATCTTCCTTTCCCTGGGCAAGCTCCAGCATCTTCTTCTCGATTTTGGGAAGGTCTGCATCGGTGATGGTTGCACCTGCAAGGTCCACATCGTAGTAGAAGCCGTTCTCAATGGCCGGCCCGATGCCGAACTTGACGCCGGGGTAGAGACTCTCGAGAGCCTCGGCCATAAGGTGCGAAGATGAGTGCCAGAACACGTGCTTGGCCTCCTCGTCCTCCCATTTGTGGAGCTTTATCTCGGCATCCGCCGTGATAGGCCTGGTGAGATCGTAGATTTCGCCATTGACCGAAGCCGCAAGGACCTCAGCTGCCAGTCTCGGAGAGATGCTCTGGGCAATCTCATACGCAGTCACCCCATTTTCGAAGGGCTTTACGCTGCCGTCAGGGAAAGTAATGTTAATCATTCCTTTATAATCATTTTAGCCTACAAAGATAATAAAAATAATTGCTACCTTTGCATTCATGGCAGATGATAGAAGCAATTTCCTGAACGAATCCGGCAAGGCCGGTCTGGTTATGGCCGGAGTGGCAATAGCATACATGCTTATTAGCAACCTCATTTCCGGGGTTCTCAAAGGAGGTTTTCTGAGCAACGCCCTGGCCTTTGCATTATGGGCGGGCAAGTTTGCTCTATGCATCTGGTTGATGTACAAGTTCTTACTGGCTTTTGCCCTGAAGAACGACAAAGACCGCAGCCGCACATTCAATTATGGGATGATGGTAGCCCTTTGCTCGGCGGTGGTTTATGCAGGATTCTATCTTCTCTACGTCACGGTGATTGCCCCGGACACTATTTCAAAGGCGCTGGATACTGCCGTTCAGGCATATTCCGGAATGTTGACATCCGATCAGATAGATAATATCATGAATATGGAGTCATCCCTGCCTACCATAGGCTTCTTTGCAAACCTTATCTGGTGCTGGCTGATCGGGACTATCATCTCCGCCATAGTATCCAGCAATATCTGCAATAAATCCAATCCTTTCGACGAATAATGGACATTTCCGTAATTATACCCTTCCTGAACGAGGCGGAGTCCCTTCCCGAACTCAGCGCATGGATCGAACGCGTTATGCAGGAGAATGGCTTCAGCTATGAGATTCTTATGATTGATGATGGCAGCACGGACGGGTCATGGGATATTGTGAAAGGCCTTTCTGCCGGCAATCCCGCCATACATGGAATTAGTTTCAGGCGCAATTATGGCAAGTCTGCGGCACTCTACTGCGGTTTTGCCAAGGCGGAAGGCGACGTGGTGATAACCATGGATGCCGACCTTCAGGACAGCCCGGACGAGATTCCTGCGCTGTTTCGCAAGATCAAGGAAGAAGGTTTCGACATAGTTTCCGGATGGAAGCAGCACCGAAAGGACAATCCCCTCACCAAGAATCTGCCCTCCAAGCTGTATAATGCAACTGCCCGCCGGATTACAGGCATCAAACTGCACGACATGAACTGCGGCCTCAAGGCCTATAGGAAAGATGTCGTGAAGAATGTGGAAGTCTATGGCGAAATGCATCGTTACATACCCTACCTTGCAAAGAATGCCGGTTACACCAAGATAGGAGAAATGCCCGTTCATCACCAGAAACGCAAATACGGCAAGAGCAAGTTTGGTATGAGCCGTTTTGTGAACGGATTTCTGGATCTGCTGTCACTTTGGTTCCTTTCGACCTTCGGCAAAAAACCCATGCATTTCTTTGGCTACTCGGGAATCTTCATGTTCCTGGTAGGATTTGTGATGACGGTTTGGATAATCGTCGCCAAGTTGGTTCGCCAGTCGAATGGTCTTGGTTACCGTGCAGTTACGGATCAGCCGTTGTTTTATCTCGCACTTCTTACCGTCGTGCTGGGCGTAATGCTCTTCCTTGCCGGCTTCATCGGCGAAATGATCGCCCGCTCCGGCTCCGAACGCAACAAATACAACATCCGCGAAACCCTTTAGCCCCCACCCGTAGAGCTTTTGGCCGATTTCCTCGACAGGTCAGGCATTTTTACCGCCACCTGTAGAGGTTTCGCCCGGTTTCCTCGACAGGTAGGGCATTTTAAGGGCTACCTGTAGAGCTTTTGCCATGTTTCCTTGACGGGTCAGGCATTTTAAGGGCTACCTGTAGAGCTTTTGCCATGTTTCCTTGACGGGTCGCAGCGAGTAGCAGCAGTTAACCCCTCGGAGCGAAGCGACTGGCTCCCCTTCCCCGAGGGAAGGGGCCGGGGGATGGGGTAACGTAAGCCGGTAGGCGCCGTTCTTCGGTATTTGGCCGGTGTTCGGAGCAAAGCGACTCCCGGCGTACGACGCCGACGGGGTACTTTAGGGGCAGCGCCCCTAAATAACAGCCGGTAGGCGCCGTTTTTTGAAA
>DGUE01000135.1 GCA_002393895.1 Bacteroidales bacterium UBA4318 | reverse complement strand
GGTCCTCGAAGCGCTCGGGGTGCAGCTTCATCAGCCATTCGCGCATGCCGCCGGATTCAAACTGGAACACGGATTTGGTGTCCCCTCGGGAGTAGAGGTCGAAGGTTGCCGGGTCGTCGATGGGGATGTTTTCTATGTCGAAATCCGCCGGCAGGGCCTTGGGATTGCGTTTCTTGATGAGATCCAGGCAGCGGGAGATGATGCTCAGGGTCTTGAGGCCGAGGAAGTCCATCTTCAGCATTCCCACGTCCTCGATCTGGGAGCCTTCGTACTGGCTCACCCACACCTTCTGGCCGGTGGCCTTGTCTTCGCCCATGGTGATGGGGATGTAGTCCGTGAGGTTGCCGCGGCCGATGATCATCGCGCAGGCGTGGATGCCTACCTGACGGACGCAGCCTTCCAGGCGCTTGGCGTATTCCAGCACCTCGCGCACCAGCGGTTCGCCTTCCTCGTACTCTTTCTTGAGCTCTGGGACGTATTTGAAGCAGTTCTCGAGCGTGGGCTTCTTCTCCACGTCCACACCGTTTTCCTTGACCACGAAGGCCCGATCCGGGATGAGTTTGGTGAGCCGGTTGCTCTCGTTCAGGTTCAGGTCGCTCACGCGCGCCACGTCCTTTACGGCGAGCTTGGCGGCCATTGTGCCGAAGGTGATGACGTGGGAGATGTGATCGGCGCCGTAGAGGTCCTGCACGTACTGTATCACGCGGTAGCGGCCCTCGTCGTCGAAGTCCACGTCGATATCCGGCATGCTGATTCGCTCAGGGTTCAGGAAGCGCTCGAAGAGGAGGTCGTACTTGACTGGGTCCAGGTTGGTGATTCGGAGGCAGTAGGACACCACGCTGCCGGCAGCGCTGCCTCGCCCGGGGCCCACTGAGATGCCGTTACGCTTGGCCCAGTTGATGAAGTCCTGGACTATGAGGAAGTAGTCCGGGAAGCCCATGTAGGAGATGGTCTTCAGCTCGAAGTCGATGCGTTCGCGAAGGGCCCCGTCGGTGTCAATCGCGCTCCCATAACGCTCGCGGGCGCCTTCCCAGGTGAGATGGCAGAGGAATGCTACGGACTTGCAGAACTCATCCCCGCGGTAGTTGCCTTTTTCGTCGTTGCGGCCGCGGTCGATCACCTCTTTATAGAGCGCCAGGTACTTGTCTATCTCCTTCAGGAAGCCTGGGTCGATGGTGAATTTGGGAAGGACGTGGGCGCTGTTGATATTGTAGCGCTCCACCTTCTCCATCACCTCGCGGGTGTTGAAGATGGCCTCCGGGTGCTCCGGGAACAGGGCCAGCATCTCGTCCTCGCTCTTCAGGTACTCCTGCTGGGTGTAGCGGAGGCGCTTGGGGTCGCTGACCATCGCGTTGGTGGTGAGGCAGATGAGGCGGTCGTGCGCGGGGCCGTCGTCCCGGCGGACAAAGTGCGTGTCGTTCGTGGCCACCACCTTGACCCCGTGCTTTTTAGCGAGCTCGAAGATGGCCTCGTTTACCTTCTGCTGGTTGTGGTAGAGGTCCAGGCTGAGGCCGGGAACCTCGGTCTTATGGAGCATCACCTCGAGATAGTAATCCTCGCCGAAGACGCGCTTGTGCCACTCGATTGCCTTGTCGGCACCGTCCATATCTCCCGCCAGGATGCAGCGGGGAATCTCGCCGGCGATGCAGGCGGAGGAGCAGATGAGCCCTTCGTGGTATTTCTCGATTACCTCGTGGCTGACGCGCGGCTTGCCGTAGTACATTCCCTCGATGTGGCCGGTGGAGACTATCTTCATCAGGTTCTTGTAGCCCTGATAGTTCTTGGCCAGCAGGATGAGGTGATAGTATTTGCTGTGCTCGTTATCCTTGAGGTGATGGTCGTAGTGCTGGGTTACGTAGGCCTCGCAGCCCAGTATGGGCTTGATATCGGGGTATTTCTGGCTGACGTCGAAGAACTCCTTCACACCATACATGTTGCCGTGGTCCGTGATTGCCAGACCCGGCATCTTGAGCTCGTCCGCACGGGCGAAGAGCTTCTTTATGTTGGACATCCCATCGAGGATGGAATACTCCGTATGGACATGAAGGGGTACGAAACTTGCCATAGTCTTACAAAGATATACAAAAACGCCCGACTTTAAAAGCCGGGCGCATAGAAAATACGAGGAGTTTTTCAGGGTTCGTTCAAGAAAATCTCACACGTATCAAAGTTGATTTCCCAGTTGCCTTTTGCAGAGGAGCGCCACTGGTATTTGGCCGACATATCTTCCCACCATCTCTGGAAGCGAGTGGTTGTTTCGCCCATGTCCTTCACGAGCTTTTCATATAGGAGGGCATTGTCGACGCTTACGATTTTGGCAAGCTCGGCCAATCCGTTTTTTCTTTCAAAAAGCGCTTGAATCGCGTCCCGCTCTTCAGCGGAGACTTTTCCTACGGGTGTTTTCATATTGAGTCTTGTTTATAGTTGCCTGTTCTTTCTCATTTACACGCGTCGATGCCGCGTTTATTCTCGCCAGCCTGGCGGCGGCGGAAGATGTGTTGGACGCCCCGTTTTCCAAAGAAAACAATTCTATATTGTCGATCAAAATGGATCCGCAGGACGCCTCGGAGCTTTTGTATCTGAATGCTATTTTGATTTCATCTCCGATGAACTCGCTCAAATTTAATATTTTGCTTTCCCAGCCCTTGTCGTTGGTCAGGCCTAAAGAAACCGTGTACCATTTGTCGTCATTGCTTGAATAGATGGAAAGGGCGACGTCTTCGTTCAAAGTCGTAAAATACTTCGAACTTGCGCTAAACAGGAAGTACGCCATCTTGCGGTTCCTAAGATCGATGGTGTTGGAGATGCACGACGTCTTTGCGGCGCGGTTTGCCCCTCCGGAATATGCATTTGCCTTCAATGTTTTGTTGGCGGAATCCCACTCCCATACATATGAACCCAGGGTATCTGCGGTTGCGGTGAATTTTCCCAGTCCATCGGTAAAATCTTCCGAGAAAAAGACTTCATAACTCGTGCCCGTTCCAAATGAGGATGTCGCAGTATTCGCTCCGGTTTTGAAATCCCAGGCATAAAAATCCATTCCGTTTTTCAGCCTGCCCTTTCCGTATGCCGACAACGTTTCTTCTTTGTTGGCGCTTTTTATTGTTTCAATAGTACTATAGTAAGTGTTGTCCTGAAAAGACCCGGGTGTAAATGACACTGTTTTGTAGGTGCTTGTTGGGAAAACGCCGAGCTCGCTGATGTTCGCACCACCGGTTATGACCCGGACACCAATTTCGAAATAATGAATGTAATAATTCTTGTCCGGTTCGGAATACCAGTCTGTTTCAGAAACTTTAGCTTCCGGACGGAGGGATACGCCCATAGCGGAAAATGAGATATCACGGCTTTCAGACACCACCCTGTTGCCGTTCCTGTCGTTTGCGAAGGCAAAGGCATTAATCTTTATTTCTCCGGTATTGTAATACGGGGTAGTGCATTTTACGATAATGCTCGTGGCGTCTGTAGAAGGAAGAGTTTCGCCATAGGTGTATTCATACCCATCCACACAAACGCCGGCAGAAACAAACGAACCCACATCTTCGAAACTCACAGAAAACTTCAGGTCCAAATCGTAATCGTAGTCGTGATCGCTGGAGTTCTCCGTTTTCAGGATAGACAGAGTCTCCGCTTCAACATCCCCCAGAATAACCTTTGCCGTTCTCTTTGTCGAGAAGGTCTTGGTAGCAGAGAAGGTTTTGCCGATACTGTTAATTGCGTATGAGCACACATAGTATGTGGTTCCCTGCATAAGCCCCGTAATCTCCATGCTGAACTTTCCTTCGCCGGAAGGATCCTGGGCTACGATTTTCCTGGCGGATGACGGCGGTTCGTTTTTAAATGAACTGGTGGACAGATAAAATCCCCTTTCCGAGACCGTCTGGCCACCATCCCGGGAGACACTTCCTTCAAGGAGAACGGATTGTGCCGTTACCGAAGAAACAGACAGGCTGCCGAGTTCGGGTTCTTTGTATGCATACTCATACTTGTACTCGGTTTTGGTGCAGGCAACGGAGAGGGCTGCCAAGGCTATGAATAAAATACGTCTCATCTTCCTATCAGTTCAAAGGGGTCAAGATATGGGGTTGGGCTGTCTTTTAAGGCGTAGTTCCGCACCACATGCGAAGTGATGCACTGGCCCCGCGAGGGGGTGTTGACCTCAAGCGTTCTCTTTCTGTTCATCCATACGCAGCGCTTGCACTGCCAGGCATCGCATTCCCTGCAAATGGGCGCATATTCCAGGCGGTACAGTTCTTCCAACGGAACGCTTACTCCTTCGTCCAGACTGCCGCAGGAATCTTCCGGATTCTCGTGGAAGAACCCCGGGCAGATGTAAAACCTACCATCCGGTGCAACGGTCAGATGCTTCACCCCCGCTTCGCAGTGGGAGGGTTTGCTGAGCATCGCACGGTCTGTTATCAAGTTAATCTGCCTGCCGTCGGCCAGCCGGCCGGTTTGCTCCAGAATTCTCTGGAAAACCGTCACGAGCTCCGGAGTCATCTTCCACTCGTCGGTGATTATCACGTTCAGCCGCAGGAACTTGCCCTTCAAGGCGCTAACGGCCTCCGGCAGCTTTGGAAGAGATGCCACGTCGCTGCGCAGGATTATGTTTTTGTCTGGATTTCCGGGGAATACGGACAGGTTGTCTCCGATGTTCAACACGGGGACATTCCATACGGAGTCGCTCGTTACGGAGCTTGGGCCGATAAAAATGTGGTTGATTCTGTCGAGCTCCTGCAGAATCTCTTTTTCGGGGGGATCAGAGCATAGGACATTCACGCCCAGAGCGTGCGTCTGTGCGAAGTACACGGCTTTGCGAAGGACCTCCAACGGCATCTTCCTGCCGCCGGAGGAAGGGTCCGGATAATAGCAGAACGATGGCGCCGATGCATCGAGCATTATGATAAGATATCGCAGCATGCCACCTCCCTGTTTTTGAGTTTTTCAATTTCTTCCTTGGTCTCGAGCCTTTCGAGCCGGGTCCAGTAGTAATTATTTGCCCTGACGCGGGCCTTATGCATCTTGCATATTGCTGTAGAGCGGCGGAAAATCGTGGGTTTCGGTGCCGCATCGTAATTTTCGCCCTGGCACCAGGCACAACCTGCCGCAACCTCGCAATTACGGCATTCTTCCGGGCTTTGGGTCAGTCTGTCCAAAGTAAGGAACGGACGAAGTTTATCCTGGTCGATCCCTTCGCGCACGTTTCCTATGATGATTGGTTTCTTGCTTCTTAACGAGAAGGCGGCGAATCGGGTGCAGGGGTAGAAGTTGCCCGCGGCATCCACGGAAAGCATCATTCCGGCTCCGCACCAGTTCTGGTTCTCACGCTCGGGGTCCATGGGGCGGCCGATGTCTCCGGTGAAAAAGGAGCAGTAGTGGTCGCGGTAGAACCCCCGGTCTATTATTTCATCTGCCAGCGCTACCAGCTGCTGCTCGAACAGGGCGTCGTCTCCTTCCTGCCACACTTCTTCGAACACACAGTTGACATTGATTTCCTTTATGCCAAGGCTATAGAGGTGGAGCACGCTTTCTTTGATGTAGGGGATGTCCGGACTGCTGATGGTAACCTTTGTTCCCATATCAGGAAACTGCGAGAGCCAGAGGGGAATGTTGCGTACAACGTCGTCGTAGGAACCCCGGTCGCTGTTTTTGTAGACCCTGTTGAGGTCGTGTTTGGCACGGGTGCCGTCGATGGTGATTCCTATCGAAAGGTGGTTTTTGTTCTTTTCGATAAAATCCTGTACTTTCTTTTCGTGGTAGTTGATGCCGTTCGTGGAGAAGCTGAAACGATAGGAATTGAACCATGGATGATCCAGAAGGAACAGTTGCTGCTTTATGTAGTCGCACAGGCGGTCGATCAGGTCTATTTCCAGAAAGGGCTCCCCGCCGATAAAGTCGAAAACGACCGACTCCTCGGCGAACTGTTTCCTGTCGCCGAGAATGTAGTCCACGGCAGCCTTGGCGGTCTCGAAACTCATCCTTTCCTTCATGTTCTTGCCGACAAGGTAGCAATATTTGCAAGCCAGCTGGCAATCTTTGGTAACGATGAAGGTGATGTTCTTGGCCATCCCGCCGCGCCACGAGGCATTTCCTTCCCTGATCTGCATGGTTATTAGTTGCTTGATGCTATGCAGGAACTGTCGCAAGATCCGTAACAGTGGGCATAACAGCCGTTTTCGCAGAAAAAGTAACAAGATCCCTTGTCGGAACAGCCGGAACTCTGGCTCTTCATGCTGCTGGTGCAATAACCCTTGCAAGAGCTGACACAATAGCTTCTGCAAGAGCCGTCGCATCCTCCGCTGCATCCGCTGGAGCAAGCTCCGGAACAGCCGGCATAGCAGGCTTGCGTGCATTCATAGCATCCGCGGCCGGACGCATTCGTGCATTCACCCTTACAGCCGTTGGTGCAGGTGGAAGAGCAACCGCCGGAGCAAGTTCCGCCGCAGCCTCCGGAGCAGGTCCCGCCACAACCTCCGGTGCAGGAGCCTTCGCATCCGCCAGTGCAACTGGTGCAACCGGTGCGGCAGGTGCCGGTACAAGTATCTTCACAAGTATTGCCGCAACTCCCGGTGCAGACGGACGAGCAAGCGCTGACGCAGTCGGAACTGCAGTTGCTGGTGCAACTCCCGGTGCACATTCCGGAACATCCGCCTTCGCAGGAATTGTTACAGTCAACAACCACCAGCTCCTCCTTTACGCAGGAAGACAGTGGTACCAATCCGGTAATTACGGCTATAGCTGGCAGGGTGACAGCGCTGAGGCGCTTTAGAAATTCTCTCCTGCCGGATAGCGCATCGCTATCTTTTTGTTTCATATTTCTCGTTATTTATCAGCGACTTACAAATATAGACAAAAAAACTATAGTTGTACTATCGCCGATAAAATAACGAAAAAATTCTCTTACTTCTTTACCATGTCGAAGCCGAGCTGCAGGCCGGTGACCTGGTCGGAGAGTTTGGCAACGGTGTTGAGGGTGGAGTTGTCCTTGCCGGCGCCGACAACCTTGATGGCTTTCTTCGCGAATGCCAGGAACTTGTTGGCATCGAAGAGAACCTGCACGCCGGTAGCGGTGGCGGTGACGGTGCCTTCCATAGTCATATAGCTGTAGACCTTGCCGAGCTTCATCACGATCTCCTTGCTCTGGGTATCGTAGGTGTAGGTGCCGGAAGCGATGGTCTTGGTGGCGCTGGCGATGGTGAAGGTGTTGTCCGCGTTGTAAGTAATGGTGGCTACGCCGGGCACAATGCCTACCTTCTGGAGATATCCGTCGAGTTTTGCCTCGAGCTTCTCCTTATAAGTGGATGCGGCGAGGGTTGTGAGGGCGTTCTCCGTCTCGATTGCGGAGGCGATGCCGTTATAGGTCCAGGTGCCGGGAAGAGACACGGGAACGGTCTTGGAAATGACGGTGCCCAGCAGGGAGCCAAGAAGGCCCTCCGCCGCCGAGGCGATGGTTGAAGAGCCGTCCTGGGGGGTTGTGGTATTTTCGGTCTTGTTTCCGCCGAAAATGCCGCCGAGCAGGCCGCCGAGGCCGCTCTGTGCGTTGGCAACCGATGCGAGGAGCACCAGCGCGCTGAGGGTTGCGAGGATCTTTTTCATGTTGCTATGCTTTTGTGATTATTCATCGTCTTTCCAGCCCTGTGCCCGCAGAGGAAGTTCCACTCCTTCCGGGGTGACGAGCACGGTTCCCACCTCGGGCTGGGCGAGGTGTCCGATTATGTCGAAGGTCTGGAAATCACGACGGAACTGCTCTGCCTTGGAGATTGGTATGACGAACAGAATCTGGCAGTCCTCCCCACCATTCATCGCGGCAGAAACCGGGTCAATATCAAGTTTTCTCCCCAGTTCAAAGGAATTGCCTTCAAAGGGGATACGGTCGGCGTAAACCTTGGCTCCAAGCCCGGTTTGCTCGGCGATTCGCTTGACCGCGTCGGCCAGGCCGTTGGTGATAAGGCAGCCGGCAGAGGGGATGATTTCCGCCTCTTCCAGTTTGGCTACCATGCCGGATTCCAGCTCCGGTTTGAGGTATGCGCCCACGAGCATCTTGTATTGCTCGAGCTCCTTGCGGTCGGATTCTCCCTTGTCGAAACGCTCGAGTTCGCGCTCCATCACCCTCATGCCGAGGTAAGCCGCGCCGAGCCTCCCGCTAACGCAAAGAAGGTCTTTGCTCACGGGCCGGGGGCGGCTGACTTCGGTGAGTTTGGAGCGGGTGCCGCTGGCGGCCACGCTGATGCAAAGGCCATTGCGCGAGGGCTGCAAGTCCAGGGAAACATCTTTATAGCCATATTCCTTTGCAGCGGTACTGATTCCGGACCAGAGCTCTTCTATCTGAGGGTAATCCAGTTTGGCACTGACACCCAGCACGACGGAAAGAGTCTCTGCGTGCCGGAGTTGGGAATAAAGTTCTCCTGTTACAGCCGTAACAGCTTTATAACCAAGGTGTTTGAGGGGGAAATAGACCAAATTGAAGTCTACTCCCTCCAGCAGCACTTTGTGTGCAGAGGGTGCAGTGGGCTTGAACCCGCTGCCTTCATACAAACGCCGGAGGGCTTCTTTTTTTCCTATATCTGCAAAACTGGTCATTCTCTTTTCTGTCATTCCGAGCGCAGCGAAGGAACCTACAGCTGGCGCAGCAAGTTGCTAAGCGAAACCTTCTTCTCTATCATAGCATGCAGATCCTCGATCTTCACACGCTCCTGGCTCATCGTGTCGCGGTCGCGCACGGTCACGCAGCCATCTTCGAGGCTCTGATGGTCCACGGTGATGCAGAACGGGGTGCCGATGGCATCCTGACGGCGATAGCGCTTGCCTATGCTGTCCTTTTCCTCGTACTGGCAGTTGAAATCGTATTTGAGGTCGTCCATAATCTTCTGGGCAATCTCCGGCAGGCCGTCTTTCTTCACGAGGGGCAGCACTGCAGCCTTCACGGGGGCCAGAGGGGCAGGGATGCTCAGCACGACGCGGCTCTCGCCGTTCTCGAGCTGCTCCATCTTGTAGGAGTGGCTGAGCACGGTGAGGAACATGCGGTCCACGCCGATGGACGTTTCCACGCAGTAGGGAACGTAGTTTTCGCCGGTCTCGGGATCGAAGTACTGAAGCTTCTTTCCGCTGAGTTTCTGATGGTTGCCGAGGTCGAAATCGGTGCGGGAGTGTATGCCCTCGAGCTCCTTGAATCCGAAGGGGAAGTTGAACTCGATGT
>DGUE01000159.1 GCA_002393895.1 Bacteroidales bacterium UBA4318 | reverse complement strand
ACACCAGGAAGGCCAGGAAGGTGGCTGCGATCACCAGATAGCTCTGGGCCGATGTCAGGTTCAGGTTATTCTCCAGGAACGGCACGAAATAGCCGTTGATACCCGTGGCGAAACCCACGGTGAAAAACATCATCCCTATGAATGCAAGGGGAATTATGTACTTGTTCTTTCCCATAGTCTAATGATTCAGGTGATATTTGATGAGCCCTTCCATGGGGGCCTTGAGGATGGTTCCCATCTTCATTCCGAATTCCTCGACCACCGGCTGAAGGAGGGGCTTGAAGTAGTAAGCCACAGAACCCACGGCGTTGAAGGTATACTTCTGATAATCAGGATAATGCGTGACTATCAAAAGGAAGAACTGACGGAAGGCATCCGTCACCAGGTTCGGGAAATACGGATCGAAGTCCAGATGCTCGTTGATGAATTTTGCATACTGGGCGCAAAAGCGGTTGGGGAAAGGTTTGGTATAGATAACGTCCAAGAGTTCGTCGTTGTTGCGGCCGAGTTCGCGGCCTACCAACTCGTATACCTTTGCAGGCATGTTGCGGCGGATGTAATCAGTGATCATGCGCTTACCGAGGTTGCCGCCGGAGCCTTCGTCTCCGAGGATGAATCCGCAGCTGTCTACGTTAAGACCCTCGTTGCAGCCATCGTACAGGCAGGAATTCGCTCCTGTGCCGAGGATTGCGGCAAAGCCTGGCTCCGCCTGCAGAAGCGCACGGCACGATGCCAGGGTATCCATCGCGATGAAAACCCTACCCGCTTTGGTGAACACCTCGCGGAGGGTCTTCTCCATGAAAGGATACTGGAGTTCGGTCACTCCGGCTCCGTAGAAGTAAATCTCCTCCACCAGCGAAGGGTCGAGCTCCGCCGGAAGATTGGCGCGGATGTCCGCAACTATCTGTGTCCCTGTAATATAATTGGGGTTATACCCCTGGCTGTAAAAGCCGATGCGGGTGCTGCCGTCACGCGACACGCACCCCCACTCGGTCTTCGTAGCCCCACTGTCTGCTATCAGTATCATAACACTGTCATTCTGTCATACTGTCATTCTGAGCGAAGCGAAAGAATCTACTTCAACTGGTTCAAATCCGGCAGTTCTCCGAGACCATAGCGGAAGAGCACAACGCCTTCGGCTTTGGTGGAGTCTGTGAACATGCGGCAGTCGGCAAGGATCTTCTCGGCATTCATAGGCACAACATGCTCTGTTTCAGTATCTTCGTAGGTGGTGAGACCGGCCCATACCTTGGCGGGAGCGCCCTTGGTTGCAAAGTGGTCGGCCACCATCTTGGCCCAGGGCCTGCCGCCCTTGCGGTAGGAGTCGCAGTGGAAGTAGATCATGGGCATGAGGATGTCGATGTACTGCCCCATCTGGGCGGGATCCTGGCCATAGTAATACTCGCTGTCCGGCTCGGGCATCAGGGCTGCAGAGAGCACGATCTTGGGATTAACGGCCTTGGTGGCCTGGCTTATCTGCTTGCAGAACTCTGTCACGCAGCCGGTAGCGGTGATTTCCTCGGAAGGATTGTGCTTGTGGGCGGTGCCGCCGAAGCGGATATAATCCAGATGGATGCCATCTACACCGTACTTCACGTATTGGATGGCGCGCTCGATAACCTCGTCGAAGTATTCCTGCTTGTAGCGGTTGAGCGAATCATCTACGGGATTGATCCACTTTCCGTCCTTGTAGAAGGCCTGGAACCAGATATGCACTTTCATTCCCTTGCTCTGGGCATCGTGGATGAAAGCGAGGGTGGAGTCCACTCCGTGGCGCTCGAAGGCCACCTCGTGAAGGATGATGTTGTCAATCGCCTTGGCATGGAGATCATCGAGGCTGACCTCGTTCATAAACTTGGACCAGAGCCAGATGGCATTGGTGTTTTCTGCCTTCTTGCAGGAAACAAGGGCAGCGGCAAACAGGAGTGCGATAAATATCTTTTTCATATAAACTGTATTTTAGAAAGGAAGTTCCTTGTAACGGCCGTTGAATTTGTTCATTCCTTTCCAGGTAGGATGACCCATGGTGGCCGAGTTGTTGGAAGGATCGCATATCCACCAGCGGTGGCCGTCCCAGATCTCGGGAATCACATGGCCTATGACGCCGGATGAGTAATAGCACTGACCATGCAGGTAACGGGCAGGGATGCCAGCGGCGCGGCACATCGCAAGGGTGGCGTGGGTGAGGTCGCAGCAATTGCCGGCCTTGGCCTTGATGGTCTTTACTGCGCCCTTGGAAGTATTGGCGTAATCTTCCCATTCCCATTCATCACGTGCGTATTCGAAGAGGGCCTTAACCTTCTGGATCTGAGTTGCACCCTCGGGCAGCTTGGAGAGTGCGGCATCACGGGCAGCCAGCACCTCGGGGGCTTCTGTGTCGCAGTAGTTCACCTTGCGAAGATAATCCGAACCCCAGGTGCATACCTTTTCGGGCAGGACGGAATTGTGCTTATAATAATGGAATGCGCGAAGGAGCGCAGCGCCGTAATCGGCCCAGATGATATTGCCTATGTATTTGACCCCATCCTTGAAAGGAGTGTCGTAGGTGTAGGTAAAGGTGCTGTCGGCTCCGCGGCTGGGAACGGTGATGGTGCCGAAGGAAACATAGTTGGGCAGGGCGCTATGACTCTCGCCATAGGCATAAGCCTTCTCGGCCACCCAAGTGAGAGCCTCCAGGGAGACACTGTCCTGCTCGAATGTATTGTTTGCAAGGGTGGAGTTGGAAGACATCCTCAGAGGCACTTCCACTTCTTCCTCTTCCCAATGCTCGGGGTTCTCCTGAATACTTTTGAGCAGAAGGCAGGCTACAGCCAGGTACTGTCCACGGCCGTAGGAGATGCCGTCCACATTGATGGACATGGGCAGGGCATCCTTCTCCACGAAAGTCTCGTAGGCACCTGCAAGGCCGTCTACGAAGAATCCGTTGAACTGAGTGGCGGTAAACTCCTTCACCACATCTTCGGGTTCATCGGAATTGGTTTTATTGCATGCGCAAGCAGCCAGGAACAGGCTTCCTGCCAGAATGAAAAACAGGACTTTTCTCATAGCAGTTTTATTTATAGATGGGAACCGCGGGGGCGGTCAGGCCCCCACGGTCAGAAACGGGTCGAAACTACTTAACGGGTTGGACACCAAAAATTATAGCCCTCTTATTGGTATTTGCACCCTCATAAGTCTCCACTTTAACATCAACGTCGGCCGGCAAAGCCGCACCAAGATCCAGCGTATACTTATTCTCATCAGTTACAGTAATAGTATACGGAGCGTTTCCGGTTGCGCCGTCGTTAGCCTTGAGTTCGAAAGTGAATGCATTGCTTCCGGCAGTAGCTTTCAATGATGCAGGCTGATTCTTCCAGCCGACAGCATAAAAGTTTACAGCCTTGGTTCCGGCAGGCAGTGTAACAGTCACATCACCGAATTTGCTGGATGTTCCGAGCTTAAGAGTTGGAGTAAAAGCATAACCGTTTACTGTTGCAAGGCCATCATCATAGCAGCTCGAACCCTTCTTGTAAGCAACGTTGGATGCGAATGGATTCTCATCACCGAAAAGCTCGGAACGGATGACCACGTCTGCAGTAATTTCATCAGCCTTTTCGAGCTTGTTGTCAAGCATATACTTGAAGAAGAATGCATAGGTGATCAGTGCACGCATCGAGCTGAAGCTGCCTGCATAGTTGGTAATGTTGTGATCTGCACGAGGATATGTACACATGTTGGAAATATTCTTGCCATGTGCATAGTTGAGTGCACGCATGACCTGGTTGTCCAGGATGGTGACATCTACCTGGCTGTGAATAGCCTTGCCATCAACAATCTTGATCAGGTGGCCGTTGTTGCCGGAACCCTGTCCTGTAGCGATATCATATGAGCCAGTCTCATTGCAGGGAGCTTCGCCCCAGGAATATCCGTGAGTCTCAGGAACATCGGTCTCACTCATCTTCTTGGCACCGTCTGCAAGAGCAGGTATAGACTTATTGCCATACTTCTCGGTATTAAGTCCGTCGTAACCGCGGAGGAGGAGGTAGCTGCGGGCAGCAGTTTCGAACATGTCGGCAGTGTTGTAGGTCTTCTCACCAACCTTGATGGTGGTGCCTTCGGGAATGTAGTGAGCATTAGGTGTCGCATCCACGGAAGAATGCATCTTCACATCACCGACATTGGCTTGCCATACGTCGAGAATCTTCACAAACTCAGTTGCGAAGTCCTTGATGGTGGACTTTGCAGGTTCAGCACTGCCCTCGTCGCCGAAGAGTTCGGAACGGATAACCACATCTGCGCCAATGCCATCAGCCTTCTCGAGGTTATTGTCGAGCATGTACTTAAAGAAGAATGCATAGGTGATCAGAGCACGCATGGAGCTGAAGCTGCCTGCATAGTTCTTGATAGGATCACGAGGATAGGTGCACATGTTGGAGATATCCTTGCCATGTGCATAGTTGAGTGCACGCATGACCTGGTTGTCCAGGATGGTGACATCTACCTGGCTGTGAATAGCCTTGCCATCAACAATCTTGATCAGGTGGCCGTTGTTGCCGGAACCCTGTCCTGTAGCGATATCATATGAGCCAGTCTCATTGCAGGGAGCTTCGCCCCAGGAATATCCGTGAGTCTCAGGAACATCGGTCTCGCTCATAGCCTTTGCACCACCGTCGAGAGCAGCAATCTTTCCAGCACCAAAGTTCTCGGTGTCAAGGCCGTTGTAGCCGCGGACAAGAAGGTAGCTTCGCGCAGCTGTCTCGAACATGTCGGCAGTGTTGTAGGTCTTGTCACCAACCTTGATGGTGGTGCCTTCGGGAATGTAGTGAGCATTAGGTGTCGCATCCACGGAAGAATGCATCTTCACATCACCGACATTGGCTTGCCATACGTCGAGAATCTTCACGAACTCGGTTGCGAAGTCCTTGATGGTGGGCTTTGCAGGCTCGACATAGCCTTCGTCGCCGAAGAGTTCGGAACGGATGACCACATCTGCGCCAAGGCCGTCAGCCTTGTCGAGCTTGTTGTCGAGCATATACTTGAAGAAGAATCCGTAGGTGATGAGAGCACGCATCGAGCTGAATGCGCCATAGTAGTTGTTGAAAGGATCGCGGGGATAGCCGCAGAGGTTGCTGATATCGCCATCACCCTTGTTGGGATCGAGAGGCCAGTTAAGTGCGCGCATTGCCCAGTTGTCGAGCAGCAGAGGATCTACTACGCAGTGGACCTCCTTGCCGTCGACCCACTTGAACAGGTGTCCGCCGTTGCCGGAAGATGCACCGGTTGAAGGATTGTAGGTACCGGTCTCATTGTAAGGCATCGAACCCCATTTGTACGCGTGGGTAACAGGAACGACGGTCTCGCTCATAGTCTTTGCGCCGTCGGTGAGGGCAGGAATGGTTCCGGCACCGATATGGGCCTTGTTGTCATCCAGACCGTCATAACCGCGGACGAGCAGATAGCTGCGGAGAGCAAGCTCGAGCATATCGGCGGTGGTGTAGGTCTTGTTGCCGAGGGTGACGGTGGTTGCCATAGGAATGTAGTGGGCATTCTCTACGATGTTGCTTCCGCCTTCATAGTTCTCACCCTTCATCTGGTCGATGCTACCAGTGGTATTCTGCCAGATGTCGAGGAGTTTTACGTATTCCTCTGCAAACTCCTTGATGGTAGCAGTGTTGGCGGCGGTGTATTCAGCCTGCTTGACTGCAATCTCGAGGCCTTCGGTGACGTTGCCGCCCTTGATGACGACAGATCCTTCACGGGCTTCGCCCTTGTTTTCGGCAACCTTTACGCTGATGGTAATAGCACCTGCATCACCGGAAGCGGGTTCTACGGTAATCCAGTCTGCAGAAGGAGTAGCAGTCCATGCAGCCTTTGACTGGAAGTTGGCTTCCTTGGCGCCTTCGCCGCAGTCGAATTCAAGACCTTCGGTCTTGAGCTGGATGTCCTTGTCGTTGTTGGCGGTGTCGATTCCGAAGAGCTCGGAACGGATAACGATACTTGCATCCATCTTGTCGATATCCTTGTCGATGTTGTTGTCGAGCAGATACTTGAAGAAGAATGCATAGGTAAGGAGTGCACGGCCGGAGCTGAAGCA
>DGUE01000128.1 GCA_002393895.1 Bacteroidales bacterium UBA4318 | reverse complement strand
AGCTGCCCAGCATCAGAGAGACCGCTGCGCAGATGATGCAGGCGGCCGGCAGGAAGAAGGACGGCGACAGCACTTTCACTCCATAGCAGATCATCGTAGGCACGATTCCGCTCATAGTCCAGGTGCCGGAGATGGCGCCTATCAGCAGCAGTATCACTATTGCGGAGGTGATGTTGCCTATGTTGGCCTTGATGGCATCTTCAAAAGCGCTCCAGGGCTTCTTGAAACGCCACATCGCAAGCCACACGGCTATGCCGGAGGCAAACAGCAGGGACACCTGGCTGGCTCCCTGGATGGAGTCGCTGCCAAGAATGCTGATATCGAAGGCGAGCAGCGCTATCAGGACTATTACCGGAATCAGGGCTATGATGTTCTTTTTCATTGCTTTACAATTGCTTTGCCGTTGCGTCGGCTCATGAGTGTTGCGTTCCCGGACATAGGCTCTAGTACTACTAACAGATGCAAAGTTAAAAATTTCCTGCAAAAATAATTACCTTTGCACAATATGGCAGAATCCAATTTCATAGACTACGTCAAGATACATTGCGCATCCGGGCACGGGGGAGCGGGGAGCGCGCACCTGCTGAGGGCGAAGTATGTGCCCAAGGGCGGGCCGGACGGCGGCGACGGGGGCCGCGGGGGGCATATCATCCTCCGCTGCAATCCGCAGTTCTGGACACTGATACACCTCAAGTACCGCAAGAACGTGATCGCCGAGGATGGCGAGAAGGGGGGTGCAGCCCTGCGCCACGGCAAGAACGGGGAAGATATCTACCTGGACGTGCCCGTGGGCACCGTGGTGAAGGATGCCGAGACGGATGAGGTGGTGATGGATCTTACCGAACCCGGAGAGGAACGCATCCTCTGTAAAGGCGGCCGCGGAGGCCTTGGGAACGACAATTTCAAGACCGCTACCCTCCAGACCCCCCGCTTTGCCCAGCCGGGCGAGGAAGGGGAGGAAGGATGGTTCATACTGGAACTCAAACTGCTTGCCGATGTAGGCCTTGTGGGCTTCCCCAACGCAGGAAAGTCCACCCTGCTTGCCACCGTCACATCTGCCAAACCCAAGATAGCGAACTACGCATTCACCACGCTGGAGCCCAACCTGGGCATAGTCAAGTACTACGACGACCGCTCATTCGTGATAGCGGATATCCCCGGCATAATCGAGGGCGCCCACGAAGGCCGCGGGATAGGGGACAGGTTCCTTCGCCATATAGAGCGCAACAGCGTGCTTCTCTTTATGGTGGCGGTGGATGAAGACGACATCCCCGGCACATATGAAACGCTTCTCAATGAACTCAAACTCTACAATCCCGAGCTTCTGGTGAAGGAGCGCGTGCTCGCCATCACAAAATGCGATATGATAGACGAGAGCATAGAGAAGGAAATCGAACCGTCCCTGCCAAAGGACATCCCCCACGTATTCATATCTTCGGTTAGCGGAGAAGGGATGAAAACCCTTCTGGATATGCTTTGGAGGGCATTGCAGAAATGAGCGGCTCCTGGCTTGAGATGCTGGACCGCGATGCCACTCTGGCGGTCAACAACTTCAGCGGGGCGTTTACCGACGCTGTGATGCCTGTGCTGAGCAACCGCGTGGTCATGATCCCCATCTATCTGCTCCTGATCTGGCTTCTCTGGCGCAGGCTGGGGTGGAAAAAGACCCTTTTCGTGCTGATAGCGGTAGCGCTCGCCGTGGGTGCCACCGACCAGTTTGCGAATCTGATTAAGAATACCGTGCAGCGTTTCCGCCCCTGCTGGGACGATTACATGACCGATAACGGCCTGCGGATTCTGGAAAGGAGGGGTGGCAGCTATGGTTTCTTCTCTGCCCATGCGGCCACATGCTCGGCAATAGCCACCAGCGTGCTCTGGCTGCTGCGCAAGTGGGGTGACGGCCGCAGGGAAAGGCTACTCTCAGGGCTTCTGGTATTCTGGGTGGCGGCTGTGAGCATCAGCCGCATATATGTGGGGAAACACTTCCTGGGCGACATCCTTGTGGGTGCGCTTGCGGGAATAATAATTGCAAGGATAATATCCGGCATCGTCGATTGGGCCGTAAACAAATTTTTTGCTAAATTTGTAGATTGACAGAATTCTACTGTATGGGAAAGATTATCGCCATAGCAAACCAGAAGGGCGGAGTGGGTAAAACCACTACCGCCATCAACCTTTCGGCCTCACTCGCGGTGCTCGAGAAGAAGGTGCTCATCATCGATGCAGACCCTCAGGCCAATTCTACCTCAGGTCTTAACTTCTCGCCGGACGACGGCCAGAAGCGCACCCTCTACGAGGTGATGATAGGCGAAATCGGCATCGAGGATGCCCTCATCCAGACCGAGATGTCCGGCCTGCATCTGGTGCCTTCCCATATCAACCTCGTGGGCGCAGAAATCGAGATGCTGGACATGCCCCAGCGTGAATCCGTGCTCAAGAAAGTTCTGGAGCCCATTAAGGACCGCTACGACTACATCGTGATCGACTGTTCCCCTTCGCTCGGGCTCATCACCGTCAACTGCCTCACTGCCGCCGATTCTGTCATCATCCCCGTACAGCCTGAGTTCTTCGCCCTCGAAGGCCTTGGAAAGTTGTTGCAGACCATACGCCTGGTGCAGGGAGAAGTCAATCCCGACTTGACTATCGAAGGTTTCCTCGTGACTATGTTCGACGGCCGCACAAAGGTTCATACCCAGGTGGTGGCCGAACTTCGGGACCATTTCAAGGAGATGGTGTTCCGGACCATAATCCAGCGCAACATCCGCCTCAGCGAGGCACCCAGCCACGGCAAACCCATCATACTTTACGATATCATGAGCAACGGAGCCAACAACTATATGAGCCTGGCTGCCGAGGTGCTCGAAAGAAATGGAGAGAAACGAAATGGCAGGTAGAGAACCACGCGGACTCGGCAAGGGCCTGGGCGCCCTGCTTGGAGAAGACCTGAATGTAGATCAGTTCCGCAAGCCGGTAGGCTATGTGAACAAGGAAATTGCGGGTGCCCGCCCGAAACAGGACTCCTCCGATGTCCTGCGCATCCCAATGGAGAAGGTCGAGGCGAATCCCTATCAGCCCCGCATGGCCTTCGACCAGGAGGCCCTCGAGGAACTCGCCGCATCCATCCGCACCCTTGGGCTTATCCAGCCGATAACCGTTCGCAAGGTTTCCGACGGCCGCTACCAGATAATCAGCGGTGAGCGCCGATTCAAGGCCTGCAGGATGGCGGGAATGTCGATGATTCCTGCCTATGTTCGCGAAGCAGACGACCAGGGAATGCTGGAGATGGCACTCGTCGAGAATATCCAGCGCGAGAATCTGGATCCTATCGAGACTGCGCTCAGTTTCCAGAGGCTGATAGATGAATGCAGCCTCACCCAGGAGGCCATGGCAGACAGGGTGGGGAAGAAGCGCGCCAGCGTGGCTAACACCCTGAGGCTGCTCAAACTTCCCGTGAAGATCCAGCACGACCTGAAAGTGGGCCTGCTCAGCGTCGGACATGCAAAAGCGCTGCTGAGCCTGCCGGATTCAGCCTCGCAGGAGAAATTCTGCGATCTCGTCATCAAGGAGGGCCTGAGCGTCCGTGAACTCGAAGAGCTGGTGAGGAAATTCCTGAAGAATCCATCAGCCCGCAAGCAGAATCCCACACAGACGGAACTGCCTTCGGAATATACCAGGATGCTCTCGCATATAGGAAAATTCTTCTCCAACGATATCTCTGTGCGCCGAAGTGCCTCCGGCAAGGGAACAATGACAGTGAAATTCGCTTCCGACGAGGAGGTACAGCATTTCCTGGAGGCTCTCGAGAAGGCGGATATCTGATGAAACGTTTCCTGTGCATATTTGCCCTGCTGCTGGTGGCCTGCGCCATCAGCGTGCCGGCGCATGCACAGTTCAAGGAGGATGCCTTCAGCCAGAGCTACAACGACGACCCGAATTCCCCGAAGGACAGCACCGACACCATGTTCTCCTTCAAGGAGTTTTTTGGCGGAATAGCCCATAAGAATCCTCTCAAGCCTGGCACTATGGCGTTCGGTTCCGCAATCATGCCTGGAACAGGCCAGATATACAACCGGGACTACTGGAAATTGCCAATAGTCTATGCAGGGCTCATAGGAGGAGTCGCAGGGGGCTTTTATTTCAAGAAACAAGGCAACAGCAAAGCCTCCACTCTGTGTTTCGCCGGTGCCGGACTTACATACTGGGGGATGATGCTGGACGAGGTGATCTGTTATGAAGCAGATTATCCGAGTGCGGGAAAGGCTACCCTGTATTCGTTGCTGGTGCCCGGGCTGGGCCAAATATACAACGGCGAGACCTGGAAGCTTCCTATCTACTGGGGAGGCCTGCTGGGTTCCTTTCATTTCTATTTCCTGAACCGTACGAACTATCAGCGCTTCCGCCGCATATACAATGAAGCCAACGATCCTGATACTCCATATGCCGGGCCTATTTCGGGGGAGACTGCGCTCTACTACAGGAACGTATACCGTCGCTACCGCGACTATTCCGTGCTGGCTATAGCCGGGTTCTACCTGCTGCAGGTGATAGATGCCAACGTGTTTGCCTACATGCATGATTTCAATATGGCGGACGACCTTGCCCTTTCGATAGATCCCGTATTGATTCCGACGGACCACTGCTACGCCTATGGCGGCGGAAGTTCAGCCCTCGGTCTCAGACTCGGTCTCACCTTCTGATATGAAAAGACTCCTGACGGCCATACTCCTGCTCGCTGCCATCGTGCCCGCTTCCGGCCAGAACAAGAAGGCCCTGAAAGCGGAAAACGAGGCGCTCAAGCGTGAGCTTGCAGCCCTCCAGGCCCGTCTGGACAGTCTGGATGCCGTTATGCAGGGCGCTTCTCAACTGACGCCTGGCAATCTTTCTGCCATTCCGAGCGAAGCGAAGGAATCTCTTGCCCTCTCCGACAGCCTCCTGGATATCTGGTATCGTCAGCGTCTCTCACCCGATTTCCAGGAATCTTCTGAAATCGACATGGATGCCGTTCACTTCACGTCCAAAGTGTCGGACGAGGAACTGATGCGCCGCCTGCAGGCCATGAATGCCTACATCACCATCCCCTTCAACGAAACGGTGAAGAACTACATGATCCTGTATTCCGAGAAGATGCCCCGCCATATGGAGGCGATGATGGGCAGGAGCCTGTATTATTTCCCCATCTTCGAAGAGAAACTTGCAAAATACGGCCTTCCGCTGGAGCTAAAGTACATGTCCATAATAGAGTCCAACCTGAATCCCGTTGCCGAATCCCGCGCCGGGGCCATGGGAATCTGGCAGTTCATGTACCGCACGGGCAAGCTTTATGGACTGAAGATCAATTCCTTCATGGACGAGCGCCTGGACGTGGAAAAGTCGGCCGATGCGGCCGCAAGGTATCTGCGGGATGCCTACAGCGTGTTCGGGGACTGGAATCTGGCCATATCTTCCTACAACTGCGGTTCGGGGAATGTGAACAAGGCAATCAAGCGTGCAGGCAAGTCGGATTTCTGGAGCATCTACCCGTATCTCCCGCGTGAAACCCGCGGCTACGTGCCCGCATTCATCGGAGCGATGTATGCCTTCCACTATGCAAAAGAATACGGCCTGCAGCCTGCCGACGTGGGTATGCCGGCGGCTGTGGATACTTTCGAGATACGCCGCAACCTGCATTTCAAGCAGATTAGCGAAGTGGTGGGGGTGCCGCTCGAGACGGTAAAGCTCCTGAACCCGCAGTACACACACGACATAATCCCCGGGAACAGCGGCACCTGCATCCTGAATCTCCCTTATGCATGGACGGGACCCTTCCTCGCCGCGAACCAGGATTCACTCTACTTGCACCGTGCTGGTGAGCTTCTTAACGCCCAGGTGCTCAAGAATATAGAGGAGAGCGGGGGAGAGACCCGCATAGCCTACAAGGTGAAGAGCGGGGACTATCTTGGCAAAATCGCACAAAAGAATCACTGCACAGTGGCCCAGCTCAAAAAATGGAACCATCTGCGCAGTGACAAACTCCGTATAGGTCAGATCCTGTATATCTACAGGC
>DGUE01000076.1 GCA_002393895.1 Bacteroidales bacterium UBA4318 | reverse complement strand
CATTTTGGAAAAGTTGGATCAGTTGGACAAGAGGATGGACAAGATTGAGACGCGGGTGGAGGAGATAGCCGGAGCCGCCGATAAAAAGATGCCCGGTCAAGCCGGGCATGACGATAATAGGAAAAGCATCCGTTATTACATCAGAGTTCCGGAAAAGGCCGAAGAGATTCTGGCACAACTGCACCGGTGGATTGACAAGAACTACCGTGTGAAGGCACTGGTCTATATCAAAGCGGCGATGAATGCAAATATTATGGAAAGGCCTCCCTACATAATAGCAAAAGAAGAATTCCCTGGTCATCTTGGAGCCAGAGGGCTCTATTATGAATACACCAACGAGCCACTTGCGTTCAGAAAAGCGAACGACCTGAGGGAACTCGAATCCGCCCAAAAGCTGTTAAAACAGTTTGCCATGGTTTCGTAATTTGTACACAACTGAACGCAAAAGGGTGGAATTTTCCGGAATTCCACCTTTTTCCATAAATCGGGCTGCAACAAGATTGTACATTCGCAATGCCATCCAGAAAGCGGGAGGCCCACCTGACCGGACGGATGGCTAACGCTGCCTCCTCTCCCGATGGGCCGGGAGTTCGGAGCAGCGCGACAAAGCGATGAAAAAAGGAAAAGCAGTCACGATGACCGCAACCTCTCAAAGAAAAAGGGGCAGGCCGAAAAAAGAGCCCGTCCTCTCACCGGTTGTCACCAATCCTCCAGTTCAGCCGTTCACCATTATGATTCCGGAGCAACTTCGTACCTGCCTGATGGCAAGAGATGACGTTGAGGCTGTTGTAAGAAAAGTAATCAAAGAGGTGAACGATGAGGTTGAGGCCCGCCAGGCGCTGCGGAAGGTCTCCCTCTCCGAAGCCATGGAGCGGCTTCAGATCAAAAGCCGCAGCACCCTATGGCATTGGCATGAGCAGGGATACATGATCCAGGAGCATGACGAGCATAAGCATGTGTATTACCCGGAGTACAAGATAAGAAGAGCCGAACGGGGAGAACATCCGGAGACAGGAGGAATGGTCGATGCCAAGCAGGAAGTTTGACCCCAAGGCGGCCATTGAGAAGGAGCTTAAAGACACCTCAGCGGCCGAGAGTGTCGGAATGCTCACCATCAAGACAGCTAACCGCGCCGTCAACGACTCCATCACCCGTCCAGACCCCAAAGAACTTTTCATGGAGTTTTGGTATGAAGGCGAGGTTAGCTGTCTATTTTCCGATTCCAACCTGGGCAAGTCCATCTTTGCAGTCCAGATAGCAGAGCATATTGCCAGGATGCAGCCAGTCCTTTATGTGGATTGCGAGCTGTCCGAGAAACAGTTCCAACTCCGATACACCGACACGGAGACACAGCATCGGCATATCTTCCCGCCCAAGCTGTTCCGGGCCGAGATTGACCCTATGCGGATGGACATGAACAACTATGAGGAGAATATCCTGCGGGACATTGAAGCGACGATGCTGTTTCTTCATTGCCGATGCGCCATCATTGACAACCTGGGCTATCTCTGCAACTCAACCGACAAAGGAGTGGATGCCGGCGCCTTTATGATTCGCCTCACCCAACTGAAGAAGAAGCACGAATGGAGCATCCTGGTCATTGCCCATACGCCCAAGCGCAGCCTGGCCAGCCATCTGGAGCAGAACGACCTTGCGGGGAGCAAACGCCTGTTTAACTATTTCGACAGTGTTTTTGCCATCGGCAGGTCCTGCAAAGACCGGAAACTTCGCTATGTGAAACAACTCAAGGTCCGGGCCGGTGCCTTCCGTTACGATGCCGACAATGTCCTCATCTACGAGATTGTCAAGACCGAAGGATTCACACACTTGGAACTCAAAGGATACTCCACGGAGGCTGAGCACCTGAAGGAGCCCACGGAACGGGACAACAAAGCGCTTCGAGAACAGATAGCGGCTCTCAGGACCCGGGGATACTCCATCCGTGCCATGGAGGGCATGCTGGGGATATCCAAGTCTGCCATCGGACGCATTGTAAGGAAACTGGAGGATGAAAAGCTTGTCCCGTCCCGGGACGATTTGGGACAGGCCGATGACCTGGGACAGGATAATTACGAAGGAGACGAAGACGATGACTAGATATCACCTGCAAGTTTATGGTGGTAAAGCCACCCGTTTCACCTGCCCCTCCTGTGAGCGCGAACACTGTTTCACCCGCTATGTGGATGACGCCGGCAACGCACTCTCTCCTATCTGTGGCCGATGCAATCATGAGGTAAGTTGCGGTTACCACTACCGTCCCAGGGAATGGTTCCGCGACCATCCGGATGGCAAAGACTACCACCTCCGAGCCAAATCCGGCAGTCCCCATGCAAACGCCAGCCCATACGCCTTCGGCAAAGCCAACGTAGCAAAGACCCTATGGACCATTCCCGAAGACCTGGTCTCACAGAGCGTCAAGCCGGGCATATACAGCAACCTGCTGGAGTTCCTGTTCTCACGAGGCGTCAACCCCAGGGACATCCACCGTGTGACTTCAGAATACCGCCTGGGCGTTACCCGAAACCGCAGCACCATCTTCTACCAGTTTGACAAAGAAGGCCGATGCCGGACCGGAAAGATTATCCAGTACAACCGGGAGACCGGCCACCGCATCAGGGATGAGTCTGACCCAAGCCGCATCAACTGGATTCATGCCCTG
>DGUE01000168.1 GCA_002393895.1 Bacteroidales bacterium UBA4318 | reverse complement strand
GCCTTCTTGAACATTTCGCGGGTGTTCACAAGGCCAAGATCTTTGTAATTAACCATAGTTATTAAGTAAATGATAGATTTCTAACCAAAAAGCGACGCAAATTTAGTAAATTTGCCCGACATTTCATAGGTTTTCTTACTGCAATATATGGGCCAGCGAATCCTTTTTATTCACGGACTTGCATCGTCCGGGCGCTACAAGATGGCAGATCAGCTCCGCATCCTCCTGAAAGGGGCCGAGGTGCTCTCGCCCGACGTGCCTCCGGAGCCTGACAAGGCGCTGACATTTTTGCAGTCGCTATGCCAGGATTACCGCCCGGACCTGATAGTCGGCCACTCTCTTGGCGGCTTCTGGGCACAGAAACTCCGCGGATGGCGCAAGGCGCTCGTGAATCCCACCTTCCATATTGCGGCATTCCTCCGGGAACTTCCTTCCGAAATGAAGTACCTCAGCCCCCGTGAGGACGGTGCCACGTCGTTCTTCATCACCGAAGGGATGTGCCGGGGATATGAGCTTCTGGAAAAGACTGAATACGACGGGCTTGACCAGGAAGAAAAAGACCTGACGCTGGCGTTCTTTGCGGAATCCGACGAGACCGTCCGCCAGGGCCCGGAATTCGCCCTTCATTATGGCAAACTGGGCATTTCCTACCCCGGGAAGCACCAGCCGGTGTTTCCGGAGATGAAACAGTATATTGTGCCTGCAATCAAACAGTTCTGCGGCTGGCAATGAGGTATCTGGTAAACGACTGCACGGATGCATGCCGCAACATGGCTTTCGATGAGTTCGCTCTCGAGAGCCTGCCTCTGGACGAGCCCGTTTTCTACCTCTGGCGCAACGCTCCTTCCGTCATCATCGGCCTTAACCAGAGCGCATATGCCGAGGTGAACCTGCCATATCTCAAGGAGCATGGGATAGCGCTCGCCAGGCGCGTGACGGGAGGGGGAGCCGTCTATCATGATCTGCAGAATCTTAATTATACTATAGTAGGTAAATCGCGCGACCTGAACGCCGATTATCCGGAGTATCTCCATATGGTGGTGGATGCCCTCCGGCAGCTAGGCGTGCCTGCTGAACTAAGCGGCCGCAACGACATTATGGTGGATGGCCGCAAGTGCTCCGGATATGCCAAGCGCGTATGGAAAGACCGCCTGATGGTGCACGGCACCCTGATGTTCGACGTGGATCTGGAAACACTGCAAGAGGTCCTGTCCGTTCCAGGGAGCAAGATGGCAGCATCCGGCATCGCCTCGGTGCGGAGCAAGGTCGCAAACCTGCGCGAGTATCTGCCGCAGTTCTGCGACGTGCTGGCATTGAAAGATGCCCTGAACAGAATTCTTGCCGGTGCAGATACCGAGGTGCCGATGGACGCCTCTAAGCAGGAAGCCATAGACAGGATGGCAAACGAAAAGTTCCGCACCTGGGACTGGATATACGGAAAATCGCCCGAGGCCCAGTTCCGCGCCTCGCAAAAGTTCGCCTGCGGCACCGTTGAGGTATGCTGGTCGGTGCATCATGGCCTTCTGGAGGATGTCCGTTTCAGCGGAGACTTCCTCGGAAATCTCCCTGCCGAAGGCCTGGCCGCCCGCCTTAATGGTCTTCGCTATGAGCAGAACAGCATTTCCGCTGCGTTGAATGGCGCAGGCGTTTCTGACTACTTCGATGGACTCAGTCCGGACGAGCTGACAGAATTATTAATATGTTGTTGATAACTTTTTTCGAAAGTCTGTTCAAAGCGAAAAAAAAGAATTAACTTTGTATCCCGATTGGCTCTAATCGGGATTTTTTATGTCCACAACGCTACGCAATGCAAGCCTTCATTATGTCGGCCTGCAAGAAGACACAAACATATACGAACTGCGCGCTCCGCAGTTCCAGAACAAATACTTCATTATCAGTGGGGCAGGGACCCGTCGCCTGATGGCTTTCCCTGAAGTTGTTGGCTTCGATTCCTACTCAGCAATGCTCCCCGAAACTGTCGCCGCCCTCCGTTACCTCTTCCCTTCTGGTTCGGAGGGCGACGTCGATATACTCACCATCCTCCGCGGCGGGCTCAACTATCCGGTTGAAGAAGCTTGCCATAAGGTGGGTATACGCGTACGCGACATCCACTTCCTTTCCTGCGAGCGCATCATAGAGGAACACGTCATCACCGGCCTCGACATCAAGTACGAGAAACTGCGCATCACCCGGGACCGTACCCTGGTCATCGGCGATATCATCGCCACGGGCGATACTCTCCGCATGTGCCTCGACCAGGTGGTGGACCGTTTCCGCCGCAAGGGCGGCAGCATACGCAAGATAATCTTCTTCACCATCGGCGGCACGCGCGCTATACCTCTTATGGAGAGGATGTCTGAGCGCATCAGCGCATACTTTCCCGAGTTCGAAGGCTTCGAATGCTTCTTCTACGAAGGCATCTTCTCGGTATACAGGGATAAGGGCGTGAGTGGAATCAATGTGCCGGACATAGACTTCGGGTGGAACGACGGTGTGGTTTCCCCGGAATTCCGCCGCTACATCATGGAGCATCAGGATGCCCTGTTCGAGAAGTGTATCATCTACGATGGAGGCGCCCGGCGCTACGAGATTCCGGTGCACTTCGAGGAGGTATTCGAGTACTGGCACGGAATACTGGAAAGGGTGGACCAGATAGACATGAAGGCCCTTGTTTCCGAGAAACTCGGATACGAAGGCCCGCTGGACTACGCTGTATGGCTTCTGGTTACCAGTCTGGGCACCCTCCCGCAGGAAGGGCTCCGCGAACTCTGGGAGCAGGAGCAGGAGCTGTGCCGGAGGGCAGGGGAGCTTTCTCTGAAAGAGATAGCAGAACGCAGAATCAAAGAAATTACCTTTATATCCAACAATTATGAGTAAGCAAAAGTTCGACGTGGACTACACCTCCAAGGCGGTAGACCGTGCAGGGCGCAAGAGCACCCTGAGTATGTTTATGGTGATGCTTGGCTTCACCTTCT
>DGUE01000042.1 GCA_002393895.1 Bacteroidales bacterium UBA4318 | reverse complement strand
GGGATGTCGAGCGGCTTTTCGGTGAGAACAAAGAACAGTGCGTCTCCGGCCTTGAGGCGGATTTCGTCCGATGCTTTGCACACTTCCCCGGTTTCTGGATTGAAGACTGCGATGTTCTTTCCACCGTCGCGGAATCCGACTTTCCCTTTCCAGTCGGAGCCGGTAAAGTTGCAGAGCCAGTAGATTTCGGCATCGCCGGAGCTGCGGTGCACGAACTGTATGCCTGCAAGGGTGGCATCATGGCCGCGATGATTCCTCGCAACCTTGCCGCCATAGACATATCCGTCGTTCCATACGCCCGAAGCGGAGGAAAACTCCACGTCCGGCTTGATTCCCTCCAGCTTTAGGGATTCCTCGAGTTCATCCTCATAGCATACAGGCACTCCCTGCGAGATGAAGGATGCAATCCGGGCGTTCATCTTCTCGGACATGAATCTCCTGCAGGAGCCACCGAGCACCAGTATCCTGTAACTCTGCCCGCTGTCCGTGACCAAACGGCCATTCTCCGGGCGCACCATGTTCATGATGACATCCGGATTCGCATAGTCGAAATTGTATCCCGTTGGAATATGGGGCAGCATTCTCAGATACTCTCCCCCGTACTCGGCCGTAGCGTTGGTGTCTTCGCCGTAGAACAGCAGCATGTCGGCGACGTTGCGTCCCGTCTGCATCATCTGGCAGCTGCGGGCGAGATAGTCCGTCCAGGCCTTCGCATAGGGTGCCCAGGTCTCGTTGCGATGGAACCATTGCCCGTATTTGAACAGCCCGAGACCGGGGAGATAGTCGTCCGACGGCTGGGATGCGCTGTCGTGCACCACAAAGCGGTTCAGGCCGCTGGCCAGTGCAATATCTGCAATGCGCTTGATATTGCCCGGGTAATAGGTGTATGCACGCTTGTCTTCGCCGTTTACGGTAAAAGATTCGGCCGCGGCGATGTTCTGCCCGTAAATATGTGCAACAGAAGCGCTTTCACGTATGTCGGATATGGCAGATGCCAGCATTGAGCCGGAAGGGCTTTCCGTCATCCAGATCGCAGACATGGGCACCGTGGCTTTCTTCTTGGCATCCATACCGTCTCCCATGAAAGCCCGTCCGGTTTCATGAGATTCCACATAGGTGCCTTTCATTCCGTAAGAGGCGACGATCTCGTTAAGTCGGTTATAGTTCTCTGTGAAAAGCTCTCCCAGCGTCTGCCGCCAGTCCCGGATGAACTGCTCGCTGCGCTTGGAACTCTCGATTATCTGTCCGGTAAGAACCGGCAGCCAGGGCAGAAGCTCGTAACCGCGGCGTGCCTTGAACTCCTGCGGCAGCGTTGGTGTCCAGGTAGCAGGACCGGCCTCATAACTATCTACAAGCATGTGGGTTACACCCCTTTCGCCCAATAATCCTCCGGCGGCATCCTTATACATCTCTATGTATTTCTGGAAATAGCGCATCCATGCCGCCTTATCCATCTTATCCACTTCCAGCCCTGTCGCATTGGGAGATGCCGGATGGTTCATCTTTCCTGTAAGAGATGCCCCGAAACGGTAGATACGCCAGCGCCCGGAAGGGAGTTCGCAGTCGAGGGTGCCATCCGCGCCCATCTTATCGGTCAGCACAAGCACGTCGCCGGAAGCGGCGCAGGCCTTTACATCCGCAGACGGAGTGTCGAAACGCTTGAAGTCGTAGCAGTTCGCAAAGCCTGCCTTTTCCTCTACATGCTCCAGGCGCCAGACCGTATGTAACTGTAGATCAATGATATTCTCTCCTATCACCCTGAAATTCTTCGCCCACGTGGGAGAGATGTTCATTGTGGTAAAGTCCTGGGGAGATTTGGGAATCCTGGCTATGGTTCTCCAGTTCTTCCCGTCATTGCTGGCCTGAATCTCGTTCTGGCTATAATAATCCCCCTCCCTGGGCCGGACTCCGGTAGGCAGGGTCTGCAGGGTAAAGGACCGGATTGTCTGCTTTTTAGGGAAACTGACGGTGACTGACCTACCGTCTTCTGCCTTAGTCACCGTGGCTCCCATATCTTCCATGCTGAGTTCCTCAGATGGAATCTTCACCGCTACAACTGCAATATCATAGCCATAGGATGGCGCGGCCTTGGATTCCCGCCTCACGGGGATGTCTTTATATGGTCCGGTAACCAAAGTAAGCGCAGGAAGCTGAACATGCACCTTGCCACCCTGCACTTCCAGGGTCTGCCATTCCAGTTTCTTCATCGCATCCTCCGGACTCACCCAGGGGCCGCCTGTGCAACTCCAGCCGGGAGCCGATGCGATTGTCATCTCCAGCCCCAGCGAATCAGCCTTCTGCACCGCATAACGGAATGCCTCCTTCCAGGATTCGGAGAGATACGGGCGCTTGAACGGCGCCGCCTTGGGCATATTCACTCCCCCGGCATCGAACTGGTGGAAACCGGCAATGCCCACGGCATCCATCCATTCAAGGTCTTTCTTGATGCCGTCAAGGCTCACCTCGCCATCCATCCAGTGCCACCATACATAGGGCCGTGCGGCTTTGGTCGGATTCTGGAATTGCTCAATCAATTTATCGTTGCCATCCGGCGCAGCCGCCAGCATGGCCAAAAGCATGGTAAGGATCATCTTCATATTCTACAAATTTAATAAAATTCGCGCAAAATCACTATCTTCGCAATATGATGCGAAAGACCTCTATCCTTATACTCTGCGCACTGGCAATCTGCGCATGCAACAGCAAGAAATCAGTTCAGGAGGAAGAAGAAAAAATATGGCCCCTCGGGTTCAGGACAGACACCCTGTTCGTGAAAGAAAGCAAGGTGCAGTCCGGCGAGGTATTCTATAAGTTGTTTACCCGTCTGGGAATGCCTGGAAGCGAAGTCGGCAAACTCTCCAAAGCATGCGAGGGGCAGTTCGATGTCACGAAACTCCGCGCCGGCAACCAGGTGGACGCGTATTATGCAGGAGATACCCTCTCCCCTCTCCTCCGCTACGTGGTTTACCAGAAAGACCGCATCAATTCCACGGTTTTCCAATGCTACGATTCCCTGTCGGTATGGAACGTGGCCAAGCAAGTGGACACCGTCCGCAAGTTCACCGACGTCACCATAACCAGTTCACTTTGGAACGACATGATATCGGCCGGAGCATCTCCCCTGCTGATCCTCGAGCTGGCGGACGTCTATGCTTGGACGGTGGATTTCTTCGGCCTTCACGAGGGCGACCGCTTCCGCGCCATCTACCATCAGCGCGTCTGCGAAGGTGATGTGATCGATATACTGGGTGTGGATTTCGCAGAATACACCCGTGGCCGGGACACTCTCTATGCCATTCGCTACGACCAGCACGACAACGGCAACAAATACTGGAACCAGAAGGGAGAATCCATGCGCAAGGCCTTCCTCAAGGCTCCACTCAAGTTCACTCGCATCAGCAGCAAGTTCAGCTACCATCGTGTTCACCCGATCCACGGAGTCGTGCGCCCTCACACTGCAGTTGATTACGCCGCACCCTCAGGCACGCCCGTGCATGCCCTTGGCGATGGCGTAGTGCTCTCCGCCGGCTGGGGCAAAGGCGGCGCCGGAAATATGATCAAGATACGCCACAACAGCGTCTACACCACAGGCTACCTTCACCTGAAGGGCTTTGCCAAAGGCATCATGGCGGGCACGCGAGTGGCGCAGGGGCAGGTAATAGGATATGTAGGGATGACAGGAAGCGCCACGGGTCCTCACCTGGATTTCCGCGTGTGGAAGAACGGCACCCCTGTGGATCCCCTTAAACTCGAATCCCCCTCGGCAGAGCCTATAAAGAAGGAGAATCTGCCCGCTCTGGACAGCCTCTACCATAGCTACAAGGCAGAAATGGCCTCTCATGGAAATTAAGCCGATTGCATACTATCGAGGGCCTCTAAGCGAGAAGTTCGGCACTCCCAGGCAAGCCGGGATAGTGCCGGATCTGCCTGGCACAGTGGAGTTTTGCGAGGGTTTTGAACCCGCCATGCTGGACGGCCTAGAAGGCTTCGACTACGTTTGGCTGATATGGGGATTCAGCTTGAATAATCCCGATGCAACTCATTCCTCCAAGGTCCGTCCGCCTCGCCTCGGCGGCAATGAGAAGATGGGCGTCTTCGCCACCCGCTCCCCCTACAGGCCGAACCCTCTGGGGCTCTCATCTGTGCGTATTTCAGCAATCGATGCTGCTGCAGGGCGCTTGCAGGTGCTTGGCGCCGATCTGGTAGATGGCACCCCCATCTACGACATCAAGCCCTATGT
>DGUE01000151.1 GCA_002393895.1 Bacteroidales bacterium UBA4318 | reverse complement strand
TGGTTCAAAGATGACGAAGATTATAAAATGGGAATGAATTTGGTGGCGATCCTTTGCGCCGTGCTGCATGTTGATATTCTGGATTTTATCCTTATGTCCAATCATGTCCATTTTGTCCTGTCGTGCAGTTACGAAAAAGCGCAACTGTTTATCAATGAGTTCAAACGCCGATACTCAATCTATATTCGCAGGAAATACGGAGTAAAAGAGATGCTGCGCGATAACAGTATCGATATCCGTCCGCTTTATATCTCGGACGAGTCATTGGAAAGAGGATTGGCTTATGTACAGATGAACAGTGTCGCTGCCAATATCTGTCTCCAGGCCTCCGATTATCGATGGGGGACCGGCTCTGCTTTTTTCAGGACGGCTCCGGAAAAGGGCATGCGTTTATCAGAATTGTCGGCCAGAGAGCAATATCGAGTACTGCATACCCGTATCAAGCTGCCTGGCGAGTATGTCATTACCGATGACGGATTCATCTCACCGTCGTCGTATTGCAATGTGCGGTTTGTGGAATCACTGTTCCGCACACCAAAAAGGATGAACTATTTTTTGCAAAATTCCTCAAAGGCAAAAGCCCGACTGAATTCTGAAAGTGCAATACCTGCTTTCAAGGATCAGGTGATTACTTCGGCCATTCCGGATTTATGTGTGACTCTGTTTCGGAAAAAACACCCGGATGAACTGGATGCCGAGCAACTCCGGGAATTATTGAAACAGTTGAGATTCAGGTTCTCAGCAAATATAAATCAATTGTGCAGGGTGACCGGCCTGCCTTATGAGGAAGCGGCGCGCCTGCTCGATGGAATTTAGTAGGTATCCTAGCCTCTCGCGTGCATGCTGTCCTCAAAACCGGGACAGCATGCACGTTTTTCGGTCCAAAGTGCGCTTGCTGTCCCTAAAATCCGGACAGCATGCACGCGTGGGGCGGGGCCGGATTCTACGGGCGTCCCCGGGAATTACGCAGGGGATTGAGTTCTACGGACGGCATGAAAGCACGCTTGGGAATCAGGTCCTACGGGCGGAGATGAGCAGGCGGCCGATGGATGTGCCGACGCCGAACAGGTGGAGGTCGGTGCCGGAGCATCGCATGCCGCCGCGGGAAGCTTTTTTGCTGAGAGATGAGAGTTTCAGGCGGAGTTCATCGCTGCTTAATGGCAGTGCCCTGGCGGTGACTTCGGCGCCGGGCCAGCGGGAGGAGAAGTCGCGCAGGGTCTGCTTTCCTAAAGGGGCAACTTCTTGAATTTCAAAGCATTTGCCATATCCGGCAAGGTGCCTGACTGAATCTGTAGGATAGGTGCAGTATAAATGTGCTGAAGGGCCGAGTTTGCGCAGTCCGAAGCGTGCGCTCAAAAGATTGAATGCGCTGCTTTTGGAAAGAGCCGGCCCCGGTTCGAAGAGTATCTGCCCCGGAACCGGAGCCTCGGAAATAAAGAGGGGGACCGCGGCCTTCTCTTCTGCCCTGAAGAAACGGAAACTGTCGTCATAGCCAGAAACGGGACCTGAAACCGGACATGCAACGACTATCTCCGCATCGCCGCCGAATCCGGGCTCCAGCAGGAGCAGCAGTTCCTTGCATTCGCCATCCGCTTCCACAACATGCAACTCCTTCACACAGTGGAATTTGCGGAGCATCAGGCTGATATCCGCCATGGGCGAAAGCTTCAGCAGCATCTTGCAGCCCCTGTCCAGAACTATGTCCTGCAGCGCAAGCACATCCGGCGAACAATCTTCCGGCAGAAACACCTTGCGGCCCTCTGAGCGTCGGGCGGGATCGGCGAACACCAGATCCGGCTTGAATGAATCCAGCAGGCCGGGCAAGGTGTCCGGGGAGATGCAGATGTTGCTGAATTCTACGTTATCGCATCCGAGGCGCTTCAGATTCGCCTTTGCCGCCTCGAACAGCGCCGGATTCATCTCGTTGTACAGCACTGCTCCTGCCACTTTGGAAAACTGCCAGCAGTCGATTCCCAGGCCGCCGGTTAAGTCGGCGATCCGCAGGGATGTCGGAAGTGCCGGTTGCAAGCTTGCGGAGGAGCAATGCCCGGACCGGGGGCCCTTTACGGGACACGGCCGGGCCCTTTGCTCCTCGCGGATGGCTTCGAGCGGCAAGCGGCACGCCTCCTGTGCCACTGCGGCCTTGTAAGCGGCTGTGGCGGAGCTGCTGCACTGCTCGGCGCTGAGGGCGACGGGGCAGACCAGCGACGGATCGGCATACCATTCCGGCACTTTAGACCTTAACTTCCGGCGCGAAGCAATGCACTCTGCGGCAAGTGAAACGTCGATATCCGGCCAGCGGTGCCGCTGAAGCACCAGCGCAGCAAGGTCGTCGTTTTCGTGCTCGGCTATGAATTCGGGCAGGGTCATATTACAAAAATACAACTCTTTTGCACACCTGGTTTGCTTTTCCCGTTTTTTTTGCCTACTTTTGTGTCCGTGAACGAGATAGAGGCCGCCAAGGTCCTCTATTTTTTATTATGGAATATGGAAAAAACTGAACTTCAACCGGTACTGGACAAAGCGGCCGCGGAACGTGGCTGCCGCGTTGTGGAAATCGCCGCGGACGACGATAACAACTTCGATGTAACCATCGACAAAGACGGAGGCGCCGACCTTGCAGACTGCGAGTTCGTGCACCGCGCCGTGCTGGCGGCCTTCGACCGCGACATCGAAGATTACGCCCTTACCGTGGGTTCCCTTGGAATCAGCCCCGAAGAGGCCGACACCCTGCTTGCAAACGATAAATAACAGATATAGATGAACAAAGAAGAAAAAGTAACCTTGATTGATGCCTTCAAGGACTTCAAGGAAGAGAAGAACATCGACCGCCCCGTGATGATGGGCGTTCTGAAAGACGTGTTCCTTACCCAGATTGCCAAGACCTACGGCTCCGCCGATAACTTCGACGTGATCGTAAACGTGGACAAGGGTACCTGCGAGATCTACCAGAACTTCGAGATTGTGGAAGAGGTGGAGAACCCCGCTTCCGAAATGACCCTCGACGAGGTGCGCAAGGACAGTGGCGATGACGACTACGAAATCGGCGACACCTATGCCAAGAAGCTCCCGCTTTCCGCATTCGGCCGCCGCGGCATCCTGAACATCCGTCAGAACCTTCAGGGCCGCATCATGGACATCGAAAAGGCCAACGTCTACAAGAAGTACTCCGAGAAGGTGGGCGAGGTGTTCACCGGTGAGATCTACCAGACATGGAGCCGCGAGGTGCTGCTTCTCGACGAAGACGGCAACGAACTCCACATCCCCAAGGAGGAGCAGATTCCCGGCGAGCGTTTCAAGAAGAACGACACCGTGCGCGCCATCATCAAGAAGGTGGAGATGCGCAACAACACCACTCCCTACATCACCCTCTCCCGCGTGGATCCCGACTTCCTTGCAAGGCTCTTCGAGATGGAGGTTCCCGAGATCGCAGACGGCCTCATCACCATCAAGAAGGTGGTCCGTGTGCCCGGCGAGCGCGCCAAGGTTGCAGTTGAATCCTACGATGAGCGAATCGATCCTATCGGAGCATGTATAGGTGTGAAGGGCGGCCGCGTGATCGGCATCGTCCGCGAGCTCCGCAACGAGAATATCGACGTGCTGCAGTGGAGCAGCAATCCCAAGCTCCTCATCCAGCGCGCACTCACTCCCGCCCGCGTCAGCTCCATCGACATGGGCGAATCCCCCGACGACAAGGTGAAGGTGTACATGCTTCCCGAGGAGGTGCAGAAAGGTATCGGCCGCGGTGGTGTGAACGTGCAGCTTGCCGGCATGCTGGTGGGCCGCGAGATCGAAGTATGGCGCGAAACTCCCAAGGGAGAGATTGCAGCGGAGGAAGAGGATGACGTCGCCCTCGAAGAATTCACCAATCCCGAATACGGCCGCACCATCGACGGTTGGGTTATCGACAAGCTTAAGAGCATCGGATGCGACACCGCCCGCAGCGTTCTCGCCATCGATCCCGAAGACCTCGCCAAGAGGGCCGATCTCGACATGGAGACCGTGGAAGATGTGCGCAGCATCCTTTCCGCTGAATTCGAAGACTAATCAAAAACTACAGGGGTTAAAATATGGCAGAAATCAGACTGAACAAAATAATGCGGCAGTTCAATATTGGACTGCAGGACATCGTAGACTTTCTCAAAGCGCAGGGCGCGGATGTTGAGGAGAATCCTAATGCAAAGGTCTCCGACGAGTACATGCCCGCCATCCAGAAGCAATTCGGGGCAGACCTGAAGGCTGCGGAGGAAGCCAATGAGAGGGCCATCAAGATGTCGGATATCCTGGAGAATTCCGGGAAGAAGAAGGATGAGGTGATCGAGGAGGAGGAAGAGGAGCGCGTAATCGTGCGCAGCAATACTCTTTCCCACAAGAAGGCCGAGCCCAAGCCGGAGCCTAAGCCCACGGCAGAGGTTCCCGCCTCTTCCGCGTCGCAAAGCGACCCTGTACGGGAAAATGCTCCAGAGGCAGAAACCTCTGCCGCTCCTGTCGAGCCGGAACCCGAACCGGCAGAAGGGGCTTCCGCCTCTTCCGCGTCGCAAAGCGACCCTGTACGGGAAAATGCTCCAGAGGCGGAAGCCTCTTCTGCCCAGCCTGAACCGAAGCCTGAACCGGAGCCTGAACCCGAACCGGAACCTGAGCCGACTCCTGAACCGGTCGTTGAGCCTGAGCCTGCCCCTGCCCCTGAACCCGAGCCTGTTGCCCCTGCCAAGCAAACCCCTGAGGCACAGAAGGAAGAAGGATTCAAGGTAGTAGGTAAGATCGACCTTTCCCAGTTCGACAAGAAACCTGCCAAGAAGCGCGAGCGCATAGCCAAGGGCACCCAGAAAGTGGATGTGGCCAAGGCAGGTGCGAACATCGACCGCAACGCCAAGAAAGACAACAAGCCCGCAGCCCAGCAGGGAAGCGGCAAGGGCCGCAAACGGGACCGCTTCAAGCCCGCCATGACCGAGGCCGAGATGGAGGAGATGCAGAAGGAGATCCAGAAGCAGGTCAAGGAGACCTACGCCAAGATGAACGAGGGCAAGAAGAACAACTTCGGAGCCAAGTACCGCAAGGAGAAGCGCGAGCTTGCCGCCCAGCGCAGCCAGGAAGAGAGGGAGCAGGCCTCCGCAGAGGGCAAGGTGCTGAAAGTTACGGAGTTCGTTACGGTGAACGACCTTGCCACCCTCATGAACAACACCCCGGTAAACAACGTTATCGGTGCGTGCATGAGCCTTGGACTGATGGTGTCCATCAACCAGCGTCTCGACGCCGAGGCCCTCGTGCTGGTGGCCGAGGAGTTCGGATATAAAGTTGAATTTGTGGGTGCTGAACTCACCAACGAGATAGAATCGGCCGAGCAGGCAGATAAGGAGGAGGATCTCGTATCCCGTCCTCCGGTTATCACCGTGATGGGCCACGTAGACCATGGTAAGACCTCGCTGCTCGACTACATCCGCAAGACTAACGTCATTGCCGGTGAGGCGGGCGGAATCACCCAGCACATAGGTGCATACAACGTGCAGCTCGAGGACGGCCGCCGCATCACTTTCCTGGATACCCCTGGCCACGAGGCCTTCACGGCCATGCGTGCCCGAGGCGCCCAGATGACCGACCTCGCCATAATCATCATCGCGGCGGACGACGCCGTGATGCCCCAGACGGTTGAGGCAATCAACCATGCCCAGGCTGCCGGCGTGCCTATGGTATTCGCTATCAACAAGATAGATAAGCCCGGCGCATCTGCCGACAAGATTTACCAGCAGCTCTCCCAGATGAACATCCTCACCGAGGCCTGGGGAGGTAAGTACCAGTGCCAGGAGATTTCCGCCAAGCATGGCATCAATGTGGACAAACTCCTCGAAAAGGTTCTCCTGGAGGCGGACCTCCTCAACCTCAAGGCCAATCCCAAGAGGCTTGCTTCCGGTGCCGTCATCGAGTCTTCGCTGGACAAGGGCCGCGGCTATCTGGCCACCATCCTCGTTCAGAACGGAACCCTTCACCAGGGAGACATCGTGTTGAGCGGCAGTTACTTCGGCCGCGTGCGCAGCATGTTCAATGAGCGTGGCCAGCGCGTTACGGAGGCGGGCCCTTCCACTCCTGTATCCGTGCTCGGCCTGAACGGCGCTCCCGCCGCAGGCGAGAAGTTCAACGTGATGACAGACGAGAAGGAGGCCAAGAGCATTGCCGCCAAGCGCGAGCAGCTCATCCGCATCCAGGGCATCAAGACCCAGAAGCACATGACCCTCGAAGAGATCGGCCGCCGCATCAGCATCGGCAACTTCAAGGAACTCAATATCATTGTCAAGGGTGATGTGGACGGTTCCGTGGAGGCACTGTCCGACTCCCTCATCAAGCTCAGCACCGAGAGCATCCGCGTGAACGTGATCCACAAGGCCGTGGGTGCCATCTCCGAGAGCGATATCCTGCTCGCCGAGGCATCCGACGCAGTCATCATAGGTTTCCAGGTGCGCCCGACCGTCGAGGCCCGCAGGGCTGCCGAGAAGGAAGGCATCGAAATCCGCCTCTACTCCGTCATCTACGACGCCATCAACGAGGTGAAGGACGGTATGGAGGGTATGCTCGAGCCCGAGAAGAAGGAAGAGGTCATCGCTACCGCAGAGATCAAGCAGACTTTCCATATCAGCAAGGTCGGCACCATCGCCGGATGTATCATGCGCGAGGGTAAGATGGTCCCGAAGGTGTCCGTACGCCTCATCCGCGACGGCATCGTGGTCTACACCGGCGAACTCGGTTCGCTGAAGATAGGCAAGGACGACGTGAAGGAGGTTGCCGCAGGCAAGGAATGCGGTATGAGCATCGCCGGCTTCAACGACATCAAGGAAGGCGACTTCATCGAAGCCTTCAAGATCGTGGAAATCAAGAGGACCCTGTAAAGAGCCCCCTGTATGGCAGACGAAAAGATAATATTCTCGATGAACGGGGTGGGCAAGGTCCTGCCCCACAACAACAAGGTCATCCTGAAGGATATCTACCTTTCCTTCTTCTACGGCGCCAAGATAGGCATCATCGGCCTGAACGGCTCCGGAAAGTCTACGCTCCTGAAGATTATCGCCGGGGTGGAAAAAGCCTACCGCGGCGAGGTTGTCTGGGCCCCCGGCTACTCCGTGGGCTATCTGGAGCAGGAACCCCAGATGGACCCGGAAAAGACCGTGCTGGATGTTGTGAAGGAGGGAGTGCAGGAGGTGGTGGACCTTCTCCGCGAATACGAGGAGATTTCTGCCAAGTTCATGGAGCCCCTTTCGGACGATGAGATGAATGCCCTCATAGAGCGTCAGGGGGAACTCACCGAACTGATAGAGCATGCTGATGGCTGGGAGATAGATTCAAGGCTTGAGCGCGCTATGGATGCCCTCCAGTGCCCTCCGTCCGATGCCCTCGTCAAGAATCTTTCCGGAGGCGAACGCCGCCGCGTGGCCCTGTGCCGCCTGCTTTTGCAGAAACCGGATGTGTTGCTGCTGGACGAACCCACCAACCATCTCGATACCGAAAGCATCCAGTGGCTGGAGGCCCATCTCCAGCAGTACAAGGGTACGGTCATAGCTGTCACTCACGACCGTTACTTCCTCGATAATGTGGCCGGATGGATCCTGGAACTGGACCGCGGAGAGGGCATTCCCTGGAAGGGGAATTATTCCTCCTGGCTGGAGCAGAAGACCACCCGCCTGGCGATGGAAGAGAAGCAGGAGAGCAAGCGCCGCAAGACCCTGGAGCACGAACTCGAGTGGGCCAGGATGGCCCCCAAGGCCCGCCATGTCAAGAGCAAGGCCCGTCTGGGTGCATACGAGAAGCTGGCGTCCGCCGATGCCCGCGAAAAGGAGCAGAACCTGGAGATTTATATCCCGAACGGCCCGAGGCTTGGTAATAAAGTCATTGATTTCAAGGGAGTTACCAAGGCTTATGGGGATAAGGTCCTGTTCGAGGACCTGTCCTTCGTGCTGCCACCTGCCGGCATAGTGGGCGTTATCGGCCCCAACGGCGCCGGCAAGACCACTCTCTTCCGCCTGATAATGGGCCTCGAAAAGGCCGATGCCGGAACTATCGAGATAGGGGAGACGGTGAAGATTTCCTATGTGGACCAGCAGCATAAGAGCATCGATCCGGACAAGACCGTGTTCGAGACTATCGCGGGCAACTCCGAGTGGGTGAGGCTGGGTGGAAGGGACATCAACGCCCGTTCATGGGTCTCGCGTTTCAACTTCTCCGGCGCCGACCAGGAGAAGCTCTGCGGAGTGCTCTCCGGAGGTGAGAGGAACCGCCTTCATCTGGCCTTGACCCTTAAAGACGAGGGCAACGTGCTTCTGCTCGACGAGCCTACAAACGATGTGGACGTGAACACCATACGCGCACTGGAGGAGGGCCTTGAGAACTTCGCCGGTTGTGCAGTGGTCATCTCCCACGACCGCTGGTTCCTGGACCGCATCGCCACGCACATCCTCGCTTTTGAGGGTGATTCGAGTGTGTATTTCTTTGAGGGCAGCTACTCCGAATACGAAGAGAACCGCAAGGCCCGCCTCGGCGACACCGAGCCAAAGCGCTTCAAGTACAAGAAACTGATGGAGTAGTGATCTTCTTCAGGAATTCCTTCGGCGTGTATACCGGGATGTCGGTGTATGCGCCGAAATCTTTTTTATTACGGGTAATTATGTAATTGCAGTCCACGGATTCGGCGCAGGATATCTGCATGGCATCTTCGAAATCCGGACAGGCTGATTTCAGGCCTTCGTAAAGCATGATTTCCTCGAGGGGAATGATCTTGCAGTCGTTCATCAGTTGTTTCAATACAGGTATGATGCGCTCTTTCCCCACAAGTTTGCAGCCCAGATAAGAGATGTCTGAAATGCTTTTCATGGAAATACATAGCCGGAAGTAATCCTTGAATGCGGATAGGTTGATGACGTCCTCAGAGCTTTTCCACTCCGGGGTCCTCGCGTGATCCATGGTATCGATCACGACATTCGTGTCTATGAACAGCTTAATCACAGTCAATTTTCAATATACGTTGCAACTTCCAGTCCGCCGCGATCTCTTCTTCGGTAAACCATGTTCCTTCCGGGAATCTGAGTGCTTCCACCAGCGGGCACGGCCCGTCGGGTATTTCTATCTTAGGAAGCTCCGGTTCCAGCGGAGAGTCTTTTAAAAGCACATTCTCCACATAGTTGTTGAGGCTCTGGCCCCTGGCCCTTGCCTTTCTCTTCAGCCTGTTCAGCAAATCTGTCTCCAGCCTGAATGCCGTCTGAACTCTGGTTGTCGTTTGCATAAGTCATAAACAATTGATCCACGGCAAATATAATAAATATATAACAAATTCCAAAAATGTTATATAAGTATAGACAAAAAAAACTTGGCAAGCGCCAAGTTCTTTCGTTGAGGTACCAGGACTCGAACCTGGGCAGGCAGAACCAAAATCTGCAGTGCTACCATTACACCATACCTCAATTCCGGGGTGCAAAGTTAAAAAATTATTTGCAAGTTCAAGAATTATATCTATATTTGCAGTGTACTATGATACTAATACACTTAAATATAGAAAAATGAACAAGAGACTCTACAGGAGCAGGACCGACAAGCAGCTTGCCGGTGTCTGCGGGGGATTAGGAAAGTATTTTGACATCGACCCCACCATCATCCGTCTTGCATGGGTGATTGCAGCATTCTGCGCCGGCGGCGGCATCATCGCCTATATCCTGGCAATGATCATCGTGCCGGTGGAACCTGAACTCATAGACAGGCAGTAAAGGCTATCTCTTAGATTTGAAGTAATCGCTTACCAACGCCCCGCATTCTTCTGCAAGGATGCCGGGCGTTACTTCTGTGCGGGGATGAAGCAGGGAAGGGGAGAAGAGGCTGTAGCCGCGTCTGGGGTCGGGTGCCCCGTAGACTATGCGGCTGACCTGGCTCCAGTTTAGCGCCGCCGCGCACATGGGGCAGGGCTCTACGGTAACATACAGAGTGCAGTCCTGCAGATATTTGCCCCCGAGGGATTCGGTGGCGGCCGTTATCGCAATCATCTCTGCGTGGGCGGTGGCATCGTGCAGGCGTTCCACCATATTGTGCCCCTTTCCGATGATGCGCCCTTTGCACACTATTACCGCCCCGATAGGAATCTCTTCCTCGGAGAGTGCGGCCTTTGCTTCGGCCAGCGCCTCGCGCATGAATTTTTCGTCAAGTTCCATACTTATTCCTCACAAATATAGAGGAAAAGTTTCTTATATTTGTACAATTGAACTAAAACTAAATCAGCAATGGCTCGTTTTCTGGATCCGCCCAAGCCGAAGGCGCAAATCCCGGCAGAAAAAGTCGACAAAGAATACAAGGCTATGCGCCTCAAGGTCTTCCTGGGGGCTTTCCTTGGTTATGCCGCATATTATCTCGTAAGGAAAAACCTCTCCCTCGCAGCCCCCGACATGATCAACGACGGGATCCTGGATGCCGGCAAGGTGGGTCTCGCGATGTCTGCGGTATCCATCGCATATGCATTCAGCAAGTTCGTGATGGGCAGCGTCTCGGACCGCTCCGACGCCCGTAAGTTCCTGGTAGTCGGCCTCATCCTCTCTGCAATGGTGATGATGTCCGTCGGCCTGATTCCGTTCGGCACCAACACTGCAGTCAACACGGTCATCATCTTCATACTGATGCTTATCGTCGGCTGGCTCAGCGGCTTCGGATGGCCTCCCTGCGGGCGAATCATGGCGCATTGGTTCAGCCAGAACGAACGGAGTTTCAAGATGAGCATCTGGAATGTCTCCCACACCATCGGATCCTTCTCCCTCGGCTTCCTCGCCATCGCCGGCGTGGCCCTGGCGGCAGATCTCGGCGTGGCGCAGACCTGGAGAGGGAACTTCGTGTTCCCCGCCGTCATCGCCCTGGTGATTTCCCTGTTCTGCTGGTGGGCGATACGCGATACGCCTGAATCCTGCGGGCTTCCTTCCGTCGGAGACTGGAGGAACGACCATAGCGGAGTCAAGAGCAAAGGTGCTGCCGGCGAGAAACTGCCCTTCAAAGTGCTCTTTGTGGATTATGTGCTCAAGAACAAGCTCCTGTGGGTCGTGGCCATCTCCAACGTGGCTGTCTACATGGTCCGTTACGGCATAGGCGACTGGGCTCCCACCTATCTCCAGGCGAAGGGCATTATGACCGCCGCCGAGAGCAAGGTTGCTTTCTCCGTACATAATATAGTCGGCGCCGTGGGCACCATCGCCTGCGGCTGGGCCACCTCCAAGTTCTTCAAGGGCCGCTGCGCCCCCATGAACGTGATCTGCATGTTCCTCTGCGGCATCGGCGTGCTGCTTTACTGGATGGTGGGTGCGGGCATTATCGAGGTCAGCCCCTCCGCACAGAAGGTTCTCGTCTACGTTGCCCTCTGCCTGATAGGATTCTTCATCTACGGCCCCGTGGCTCTTACCGGTGTGCAGGCGCTTAACCTGGTTCCGAAGAACGCAGCGGGCACTGCCGCCGGATTCGTAGGCCTATTCGGCTACCTGATCGGCGACGCAGTCTGCTCCAAGATCGTGGTCGGCGGCATCGCCAACGGCTCCTCCTGGGACACCGCGATGCTTTCCGTAGCCATCGGTGCCATCATCGGTGTGGTCCTCTGCGCCATGCTTATCCCCAGTGAAAAGAGGATGGCCAGGCAGTAGATTGTATGAAACTCTTCCTCATAGACGGCCATGCCCTCATCTTCAAGATGTACTATGCCTTTCTGGGCAGGCCGATGATTAATGCCAAAGGGGTGGATACGTCCATCCTTTATGGCTTTACAAAATACCTGCTGGAGCTCATCCGGCGCGAGCAGCCTACCCATATTGCGGTGGGCTTCGACCCGCCCGGAGGCACCTTCCGCAACCAGCTCTATCCCGAATACAAGGCCAACCGCGGGGAGACTCCCCAGCTGGTGATCGATGCCCTCGAGCCGCTCACGCAGATAGTCAAGGCCTTGAATATTCCGGTGCTGATGATCCCCGGCTTCGAGGCCGACGACGTGCTTGGCTCCATGGCCAAGCGCAGTGCCCGTGAGGGCTTCGACGTCTACATGGTCACGCCCGACAAGGACTATGGCCAGCTGCTGGAACCCCACATCTTCCAGGTGAAGCCCGGCAAGGGGGGAGGGGATGATGTCCTGTTCGACATCCCCCGCCTGCAGGAAAAGTACGGCGTTTCCCGCCCGGAGCAGATAATCGACCTGCTGGCCATCTGCGGCGACGCCTCCGACAATGTGCCCGGAGTGAAGGGAGTGGGTGAGGTCGGGGCCAGCAAACTGCTGCAGAAGTACGATACTCTCGAGAATATATATGAGCATCTTGGCGAGCTTACTCCCCGCCAGCAGGAGCTTTTCCGCGCCGCGCAGGACCACATCGCCCTCAGCAAGGTGCTGGTGACCATCAAGACGGATATTCCCATCGATACCACCGCCGATGACATGCGCCTCGTTGCCCCGTCGCCCTCCGCCCTCGACCTGTTTAACCTTTATGGTTTCAATTCGCTAAAGAAATACCTGACCGGAATAGATTCCTTCGCTTCGCTCGGAATGACAGGGGGTGCCGGAATGACAGGGGCAGGCTCCATGCGCTCCTCAGAGCGCACGGCGGAGGCTGCGGGTGGTATCCCCCCTGAGGGACGTGCCACCCGCGGCACGGAAGCGGGGGGACCGTCCCGAAGGGATGGTGGGGTGAGTCCGCAGGACGAACTCCCGAAGGGGGGATACCACCCGGCAGCCGATATTGCATTCCTGCTGGACGGAGAAATCATCTGGCTGGCAGATGAATCCGGAACGCGCAGCGGCAGGCCGGAGGAGTTCAGAAAGGAACTGGAAGATGCCGCAAAGAGCAAGGCGGGATATGGCATCAAGGCCCAGATGAACGAACTGGCAAAACGCGGCATCTCGCTGAAAGGCAAGCTGTTGGACGTCGAACTGATGCACTACCTGCTGAACCCCGAAAGCGACCACCGCCTCACATCCCTCGCCCAAACCTATCTCGGCATCAGTTTTGACGAAGCTCCTGCAGCTGACCTCGGCTCTCTCTTCGGCGACGACGGCGGCGCATCGGGCGAAGCCGACCATACGAAAGAAGCGGAAGCCATACGCAGCCTGTCCGGCGTGCTCCAGGCAGAACTGGCCGCCTACGGCATGCAGAAACTCTACGACGAAATCGAGGAACCCCTCATCAGCGTGCTCTCGCAGATGGAACTTACCGGCGTGAAGATAGACCTGAGTTCCCTGAAGGACTTCGCCGAATCTCTCCGCACCCAGATGCTCGCCCGCGAGGCGGAAATCCGTGGCTATGCCGGCAGCCAGACACTTAACGTCAGCTCTCCAAAGCAGATGGGCGAGGTGATTTTCGAGCAGCTGAAACTGGATCCCAAGGCCAAGAAGCCTGCGAAGGGCAACTGGCCCACCGACGAGGAAACCCTCTCCGAACTATCCGACAGGCATCCCATAATCGATGCCTTGCTGGACTACCGCGGCCTGCGGAAGCTCCTTTCCACCTACATCGAGCCCTTCCCGCAATACATCTCCGAAAAGGACGGGCGCGTGCATACCACTTTCAATCAGGCACTTACGGCCACCGGGAGGCTCTCCAGCAGCAATCCCAACCTGCAGAACATCCCCATACGCACCGAGCAGGGCCGCGAAATCCGCAAGGCCTTCGTGCCTGGAGAAGCCGGCTGGGTGATGATGTCGGCAGACTACTCCCAGATCGAGCTCCGGGTGATGGCGCATCTCTGCGGGGATGAGCACATGCGCCAGGCCTTCCGCGAAGGGCAGGACGTCCACGCTGCCACTGCGGCCAAGATCTTCCGCAAGAGCGTGGAAGATGTGACTGCAGACGACCGCCGCATGGCCAAGACAGCCAACTTCGGAATAATGTACGGCATCTCCTCCTTCGGCCTGGCCCAGAGGCTGAAATGCCCCCGTGCGGTGGCCAAGAAGCTGATAGACGACTACTTCGAGTCCTTCCCGAGCATACGTTCGTTCATCGACGGCACTCTGGCCAAGGCCCGCGAAACCCTCTATACCGAAACGATGTTCGGGCGTCGGCGCTACATCTCCGACATCAACTCTCACAATGCCAACATCCGCGCCATCGCCGAGCGCAATGCCGTAAACGCCCCCATCCAGGGGACAGCAGCCGACATAATAAAACTGGCGATGATACGCGTCTCCGACCGCTTGCAGAAGGAAGGGCTAAAAGCCCGGATGGTCCTGCAGATCCACGACGAACTCCTCCTCGAAGTGCCTGAATCTGAGATAGATGCGGTGAAGGCTCTGCTGATTGAGGAGATGCAAGGTGTAATGGAACTTTCCGTTCCGCTGACAGTTGAATGCAATTATGGCAAGACTTGGCTCGAGGCCCATTGACGAACTGCTCCGTCTGGCCATCATAGGCGACGGGGCCGCCTTCACCGAACTCTGGGATACACACATCGACTCGCTCCGCTCCTACATCAAGAGCAGGATGAAGAACCTCGACGATTTCTACGTGGACGACATCTGCTCCCGCAGTTTCGAAAAGGCATTCCGCCAGATTCGCACGTACGACCCTTCCAAGAGCCAGTTCT
>DGUE01000005.1 GCA_002393895.1 Bacteroidales bacterium UBA4318 | reverse complement strand
CGGAGTTTCCGCAGATCAGCTCGCTATACTACATCATCAATTCCAAACTGAACGACAGCATTTCAGACCAAAGCTGCATCCTCTACAAGGGAGAGGAGGCCGTTTATGAGGAGATGGAAGAGCTGCGCTTCAAGATAGGCCCCAAATCCTTCTACCAGACAAATACCCTGCAGGCATACAATCTTTACAAAGTTGCCCGGGATTTTGCCGATTTGAAAGGAGATGAGGTGGTGTATGACCTTTACACCGGCACAGGCACCATAGCGCAGTTTGTCAGCCGCAGGGCTTCTAAAGTAATTGGAATAGAATACGTGCCGGAGGCCATAGAAGATGCAAAAATCAATGCAAAGGCCAATGGAATCGGGAACTGCTCCTTCTTTGCCGGAGACATGAAGGATGTGCTCACCTCCAGTTTCATTGCCAGTCACGGCAAACCGGATGTGATGATAGTGGATCCTCCCCGCGCCGGCATGCACCCCGATGTGGTGAAAGTGATACTGGAAGCCGCTCCGGAACGTATAGTCTATGTAAGCTGCAACCCTGCATCCCAGGCAAGGGACCTTGCTATGATGGCCGGGCAATATGATATCCTTGCCGTGCAGCCCGTGGATATGTTCCCTCATACCCAGCACGTTGAGAATGTTTGTAAATTGCAATTAAAGAAGTAACTTTACGCGATGTTTTTGCAGATTGTTATTTTATTGCTCGGCCTGCTGATGGTAATCGGCGGGGCCAATTATCTGGTTGACGGTGCTTCTTCCGTTGCAAGGAAAACCGGGATCAGCGAATTTGTAATCGGTCTGGTGATTGTTGGGTTCGGCACCTCGCTGCCGGAGCTCGTGGTGAGTGTTACGGGTGCAGTTGCCCATAATTCGGATATTGCTGTGGGCAATGTATTCGGCTCCAACGTATTCAATACCAGCCTGATACTTGCCGTCTCGGCAATGATAGCACCTGTCGCCATTACAAGGCAGAACCGCTTCAGGGATATCCCGCTGACCATTCTCGTTACATTCATAGTGGCTTTGATGGGCAAGTTCGGCGGCCTTAGCAGGCTGGACGGAATAGTGCTGCTGGCACTTTTTGCAGGCTATATTATCTTCTGCTTCCGCACGGATTCTGCTGAGAGCATTGAAGCAGAGGATGCTTCCAGGAACATATCTTCCTTCCTCTCCTGGGTGATGATCATAGGCGGGCTTGCAGGCCTGATAGTAGGCGGCCGTCTATTCGTGCATTCTGCAGAGAACCTGGCCCACATGCTGGGCGTCAGCGACAAGTTCATCGCCATCACGGTGCTCGCAATGGGCACTTCCCTGCCGGAATTCATAACCAGCATAGTAGCACTTGTAAAGAAGCGCAGCCAGATGGCTCTGGGCAACATCCTGGGTTCCAATGTGTTCAATCTTCTGCTCATTCTCGGATGCTCTGCCGTTATATCACCCACAAGTTTCGTCCGTATCGATATGTACGACTATGCGGCTCTCCTGCTCAGCATAATACTTGTATGGACCGGTGTCTACACTGGAAAGAAAAATATCCTGGACCGATTTGACGCCAGCCTTCTGCTGATACTCTTTGCGGCATATATGACAAAGCTTTTTATAACCTTGTAAACCTGAACTGAATGAAATTCCAAGGTACTGATTATAAGTTGATGAACGTGGCCACAGGCCGCGTTTTCGAGGATCGTGGATGGACACTTGCCGATCCCGAATCCCCTACCCCCTCCCTTGTCAGGGCTGTATACGAAAACAAGAAGTTCACACCGCGTGACGATCTTAAAGGCCTTTACCGCTACGCTGAATGGATGCCCATCAAACGTACTTTGAAGCATTCCTGCGCTCCTGTAACCTATCATAGCAAGGGCCTCGGAAAGTTTCTCGGGCTGAACAACCTCTATATCACATTCTCCGGCTATAATCCCAGGATTGGGGCAAAGTTCCGCACATGTTCCTTCAAGGAGACTGAAGCATACAGCGTGTGTGCACGTCTGGATAAGAAGGAAAAGCGTACCCTCGTGGTTCAGTCTGCAGGAAACACCGCCCGTGCCTTTGCCCAGGTATGCTCGGACAACGATATCCCCATTGTAATTTGCGTCCCATTCGACAACAGGCACGACCTCTGGTTCCAGCACAGGCTTAACCCCTGTGTCAAACTGGTTTCATCCCCTGCCGGATCGGATTACTACGATGCCATCGCCCTTGGTGACAAGATCTGCCAGGATCCCCGTTATTTCGCGGAAGGAGGGGCCAAGAACGTTGCCAGAAGGGATGGAATGGGCACCACTCTCCTATCGGCTGTAGAGGCCATAGGGCGCATTCCTGATGCCTATTTCCAGGCTGTAGGTTCCGGCACCGGTGCAATTGCTGCATGGGAGAACAATCAGCGCCTGATTGAGGATGGCCGTTTCGGCAGCAACAAGATGAAGATATTTGTTGCCCAGAATAAGCCTTTTACCCTTCTGCATGATTCATGGCAGGCCAGGAAAAGGGAGCTGGCTGCCCTGGAGCCGGAAGTCGGCCGCAGACAGGCGGAAAGCATCCTTGCCAAGGTCCTAAGTAACCGCAAACCCCCGTACAGCCTTGCAGGTGGCCTTTATGATGCTCTGCTGGATTCCAAAGGAGATACCTTCCTTGCCAGCAACGACGACATAATCTACTGGATTCTCCAGTTCCGGAACCTGGAGGGCTATGATATCTTCCCTGCCCCGGCTTGCGCGGTACATGCACTCTATACAGCTATTCAGGAGGGAAAGGTAGGCAAGGAGGACGTGATCATGCTGAATATCACCGGCGGCGGTTCCCTGTCCGCGATGGGCAAGGGCTACCATCTCCTCGAGCCAGAGCTTGTCCTTAGCCCGGAACTCTCGGCAGATGAGATAATTGCAAAAGTAGATACCCTGTTCTAGAATTCCAGGGACAATCCGATATTCAGAGCGCAGTACCAGGCGTCGTTACGCTTGATATTGCGCTCTGAAATAAAGTCTTCCTCTATAGGATCCCACACTGCCGGATGGTCGAAGGCCACACGGCCGCTTGTGATAAAACAGAGGGAATAAGCGGGTGTGAGTACGAGGCGGTATCCAGAGCCTATCTGTATGAAATTGCAGTGTTTCTTCATCTCGTCCAGGGCTATCCCAATATCTGTGAGTACAAAGATGCTGTCTTCCTCTTTCCCGGAAAGATAGAAAGATAACCTGCCGATCAAGGGGACAATACATTTGCCACGCTCAATCCCCTGCCAGCCGGAAAGGAGAGCAATGCTGAATGTGCGGGTCACATCAAAGCCTAGTGAGCCCAGGATGTAGGCATTCAATTTCTTACGGTAATCCCAACCTTCGTCGTTTATCCTGAACCCTATGGATTCATCAAGATAATTGTAGTGATGGAAAGTGGCAGTCGTCAACGACATTCCCCATTCTACGCCAGGATGAAAACGGCGCATGAAGTCCCCTCCGCCGGCGAAAACCGTCAGGCTGCAAAGCAGGACGAGAAGAATTGCAGAAAACCGTTTCATCAGAAAACGTACATGATCTTAAGTGTCGGTATGAGTGCCTGAAGCAGGCCGTTGTCGTATATCTTTATCCTGGTTCCTCCTCCCCTCTGTTTTCCGGAAACGAACCCGAGCTCAGCACAAACCCCGAATTCCATAGCCATACTTCTTTTGAAGGATGCCCTGAAAGCCAGCCCCAGATTGGCCGTGAGCATGATTCCGCGGCTTTCCGCCGCACGGTCCCAGACATACCCCGTGCTGGCCCCTGGGCCGAGAAAGAGGTCGTACTGAGCATATTTTGCGTCAATTGTGGCCAGTTTGTTATAGTGCAGATAGACGAACTTGACTCCTGCTTTGTCATGGGAGCCGTCATACATCCCGTATACATCTGCAAACAGGTTGTAGGAATTGATTATATCTTCAGTTGCAGCGTAATCCAGACATATTCCGAAACCCTTATAGGAATTGAACAAGCCGGCGGACAACCCTCCGGCAAATGCGTTTGACTGCATTGCCAGCAGGGATATGGCAAGGATGATGCTTATCCGGGTTTTCACGGCAGGTTTGGTTTTATTCACGAAGTTAAGAATTATTCTTTGATTTTTTTTCAAAATAATATAAATTCGCAGGATCGTGTATAGAACCTAACCAAAGAGATGAGTATAGAAATAAGGACAGTCAATCCTTCGAACAGGCATGAACTCCGCCAGTTCGTCTTGTTCCCTGAAAAGCTTTACAGGCATAATCCATACTATGTGCCCAACCTTGTTTTCGACGAAATGGGCACCCTCGACCCTTCTTCCAATCCTGCATCGGATTTCTGTGACCAGGAGCTCTATATGGCATACAAGGATGGGGAGAGCGTCGGGCGTGTCGCAGCGATAATAAACCACTGGGCCAATGAGCATTGGAAGCATGACGAGGTTCGTTTCGGCTGGTTCGATGCCATCGACGATCCCGAGGTATTCGCCGCACTTATCGCCAAAGTGGAAGAGTTCGGCAAGGCTCACGGCATGACCCATATAGTAGGCCCGCTCGGATTCACGGATTTCGATCCGGAGGGGATGCTTGTCGAAGGCTTTGACCAGCAAAGCACAATGCCCCTTATCTATAACCATCCATACTATGTGGACCGTATAGAAGCTCTTGGCTTCAAGAAGGATGCAGACTGGCTGGAATACAGGATTTTCATCCCGGACACAATGCCGGAAAAGTTCACCCGTGTGGCGAATATCGTTGCGCAGAAGTATAATTACAAAGTGCGTCCGGTCACCCGGAAAATTATCCGTGAGGAAAACTATGCACAGAAGCTGTTTGCCCTCATAACCGACACGTATAAAGAACTTTACGAATATACAATGCTGCCCGAGAACCTGGCGGACAAGTATATCGGATTCTATCTCAAGATACTTGACCTACGCTATATCACCTCGGTGGAGAATGAGAAGGGAGAGATTGTCGCATTCGGCATCACCATGCCATCACTCGCAGATGCTCTGATCAAGTCCCGTGGGCGTATCTTCCCCTTTGGCTGGTGGCATCTGCTCAAGGCCCTCTTCATCAAGCACAGCGAAGGTGCAGAGCTGCTCCTGATGGGGGCGCGTTCCGACGTGAGGAAGACCGGGGTTACGGCTCTGGTGGTATGCGACATGGTGCAGAAATACAAGAAGCTCGGTGTCAAGTGGGCTGAAAGCAATGCTGAACTGGAAGACAATCACAGTATACGGAATCATTTTGAAGCATTTGAGCGCATCCAGCATAAACGCCGTCGTTCATATAAAAAAGCGATTGACTGATGAATGGACTCCTCCCACCCCTCCCCGAACGCCTTCGTCCCCATAGCCTCGACGACTATGTGGGGCAGCGCCACCTTGTGGGCAAAGGATGCATACTCCGCAACATGATCGAAAGCGGAAACCTCAGTTCGTTTATACTCTGGGGGCCTCCGGGTGTGGGGAAGACTACTCTTGCCCGTATCATCGCAGACAGTTGCAAACGCGAGTTCTTTACCCTAAGCGCCATCAGTGCCGGTGTCAAGGATGTGCGGGATGTCATAGATGCCGCCAAAGCCGGAGGGATATTCACCCAGTCGGCGGCTCCCGTGCTCTTCATAGACGAAATCCATCGTTTCAACAAGGCACAGCAGGACGCGCTGCTTGGAGCTGTTGAAGCAGGCACGGTTGTGCTGATAGGTGCAACTACCGAGAACCCTTCCTTCGAGGTTATTACTCCCCTCCTGTCCCGCTGCCAGGTGTATGTGCTGAAGAGCC
>DGUE01000172.1 GCA_002393895.1 Bacteroidales bacterium UBA4318 | reverse complement strand
TGGATTTCAATAACCGCTTTTTCGATTTTGCGGCAAGGCAGATAGGCCGGCAGGATCTGTATTCCGATGTAAATCAGAAGGTTAAATCGGACGACTCCCAGAAGGGATTCGTACGCGTCAGCTTCCGGAACAGGAACGAACAGATTCCCCTGGTGCTGGAGTCGGTAGAAGATGCCCGCAAGGCCGGGGCGCAGTACGGCGACATCGCGGTTCTGGTCCGTGCCAGGTCCGAGGGCACCGCGATTTCCGCAGCCCTTATCGAAGCCGGGGTGCCTGTGGTGTCGGATGATTCCCTCACCCTGAAATCCTCGCTGATCCTCCGCAAACTCACCGGCATACTGGCCAACCATGAGAATCCGGACGACAGGATCAACGCATTCATAGCCGAGAACGAGTCCGTGGTCTTCCCCGACAGCTATCATTCCCTTACCGACCTCTGCGAAAACCTTCTGCGGCAGCTGCAGCTTGCTTCTCCCGAGGTTTTCGCGGGCGAGACTCTATATATCCAGGCCTTTATGGACGACCTTCGCGAGTGGTCCGACGCCAACGGAAACGAGCTGCGCTACTATCTCAAGCACTGGGAAGAAAGCAACGCCACCATCAGTTCGCCCAAGAGCGACTCTGCAGTGCGCGTGATCACGATTCACAAAGCCAAGGGGCTCGAGTTCCCTTATGTGATATTCCCCTATGCCGAGAAGGTGGGCTTCTACAAGGCCGACTGGCACTGGTGCAGGCTCGAGACCGAAGGCACGCCCTTCATCCCCTCCGCTGCCGGCACCTATCCGGTAATGCTGGACGGCTCGGCGGACAACACCCTCTTCGCGGATGCCAAGAGGGCGGAAGAGGAGATGCAGAAAGTGGATAACATCAATGTCTTCTATGTTGCCCTTACCCGTGCCGAGAAGTGCCTGCATGTGATTGCGGCCCAGCCTTCCAAGGCTTTCAAGACGGCCAAGTCGCCTGACTACAAAGATTTTTCGCAGTTGCTTTACACCTTCTGCGGCAACATGGATGATGTTTCATACGGAGAACCGTATGTGTTCTCCGTCATGGAGGCTGCTCCAGCCTCCATGACGGAACTGCCCTTCAGCTACGTATCGATTCCGATAGGAGACAGACTGAAGGCATCTGCTGACGCATCCGACTTCTTCGGAGAGGATGGCGCAGTGGGAGTATCGGCATCCCCGAGGCGCAACGGCATCGCCCTTCACGGAATACTCTCCAGGGTGCAGACCGCATCCGACCTGCGTACCGCGGTAGATGATGCCGTGCTGGACGGCCAGCTGAGCATGGAGGAGGGCGAAGATGCCTTCGCGCTTCTTTCGGAAAGGATAGCTGCGCATCCGGAATGGTTTACGGAACGCGGCCTCAACGAAACCGCCCTGTTCGATGCCAACGGCTTAGAACACAGGCCGGACAGGGTCGTGATTTCCGGGAATTCCGCCCTCATAATCGACTATAAATTCGGAGAAAGCACCCCCGAAAGCGACGCTAAATACTCCAGGCAAGTTTCCCGCTACATGAAACTCTTCGCAGCCCTTGGCTACAAGGTTTCGGGCGCAGTCTGGTACGTTGTTCCCGATAAATTGGTAACTTTGCAGTCTGTATGAATTCCGCCGACGATTTTTCACGGCTCGAACTGAGCCTCCCGGCTGCCACTCGCAACTACCGGTATTTCCGTTCCCTGCTGGAGCAGGAGACGAAGATGCTGGTGCTGGTGAAGGCCAATGCCTACGGGCATGGGGCCGTGGAATTCGCTTCCCTGATGCAGCAGGCGGGGGCCGATTATCTAGCCGTCGCCCTGCCGGTGGAAGGAATCGAACTGCGCCGCGCAGGTATCTCCCTGCCCATACTGGTGCTCACTTCCGGCACGGACTTCTTCCAGGAAATGATTGAGTACCGGCTGGAACCGTCCATCCCCAATCTGGAAACGCTGAAGGCCCTTGTGGCTGTGCTGGACGAGCGCGGAGTGAAGGACTTCCCCATCCATATTAAACTGGACACAGGCATGCACCGTCTAGGGTTCATGACAAGCGAACTGCCTGCGCTGTTCGAGTATCTCAAGAACTGCCCGGCCGTGCATGTGAAGTCGACCTTCTCTCATCTGGCAGTTGCGGAGGATCCGGAGCAGGATGAGTTCACTCTTTCTCAGATAGAGATGTTTCGCGAGAATGCCACCGAACTGGGAGAGGCCCTGGGCTACAAGCCGATGTGGCACATCCTCAACTCTGCCGGCATCGAGCGTTTCCCGCAGTACCAGTTCGATATGGTGCGCCTCGGAATAGGCATCTACGGCATCAGCGCCCTGCCTTCCGTGCATCTGGCACCGGTGGCATCACTCAAGGTGAAGATATTGCAGATCAAGGAGCTGAAGGCTTCCGACGGCACCATAGGATATGGCCGCTTCGGGCACATCGCCGCATCCGGCACAAAGATCGCCACCATCCCCTGCGGCTATGCCGACGGCCTCGACAGGCACCTCGGCCGCGGGAACGCATCATTCAGCGTCAACGGCCACCGCGCTCCCACCATAGGGAACATCTGTATGGATATGTGCATGCTGGACGTCACCGGCATCCCCTGCGCCGTCGGCGACACAGTCACCATCTTCGGTGCCGACCCCACAATCACCGAACTAGCCGAGCGGCTCGGCACCATCCCCTACGAGATCCTCACCTCCGTCCCGAGGAGAATTGAGAGGGTGGTGGTGAGAAAGT
>DGUE01000051.1 GCA_002393895.1 Bacteroidales bacterium UBA4318 | reverse complement strand
TGAACCGGCATACACGGCAGGGCGGTCCATCCTAACGGCTATCACGAAACGCTCGGAGCCTTTCCCGGACATAAAACGGCGCTGCGCTAACTCCAGGGCCTTGCGGATGGAGGTCTCATCGTCTTCGAAACAGACACCAACCCAGTTGAGCTTGGCAAGGCGGGCATCGTCCACATCCTCTGCCACAGCTATGTTAAGGGGGGCGGGCTTGTAATCCTGCCCGACGAACGCGCCCCACTCTGTAAGGAAGGCTCTGACGCCGGAGGTGAAAGCCTCCGAGCCAAGCACGGCGGCGGAGAAGCCGGAGGTAACATAGCCCGCGCGGCGGCCTTCCTCATCCTTTCCCACCTCCACGAAACGAACCGGATAGAGGGCCTCCTCCCTCTTCAGGGACTGAGCGGTAAGAGCGGAAATATCTATCAGATGGAGCCTGGGATGGGAAATGGGCAGCTGGCGAGTGAGCTCATCCTCCCTGGCGGCGAACCAGATGCCGGCCTGAGATCGGCGCTCCATCCTGAGGGCGGTGGCGACGGAATCATCTTCCGATAGAAGATAGACGTTGGTATTCCCGCTGCAAAGCCAGCGGTCCAGCCGGCGTACGTTTGGAGAAAGCTTGAGCACAGATGCGTGAGGGGCCTTTTTCCGGAGGGCCTGCATAAACGGGGAATCTACCCTTATGCCGCGGAGCACTCCCCAGAAGTTTATCTTCCCTTTCGGCCCCGGAGCAGGGACGGAATCGTCCAACACCACCACGCGGCCCTTGCCTTCAAGGCTGGCCGCAAGCGCTACGCTGCGGGGATTCAAGCCCACAATCAGATGCACGGGGTTTCCGCCTTTGCCGAGCGTATGGAAGAACAGCCATATCCGGCTTTCCAGCTTGCGTGCGAAGATGTGTACGGCGGCAAGCGAGGTGGTCCAGACCGCACAAAGCAGCAGGCTGTAGAGTATGACAAGATTCAGCAGCTTGCCCTCGCCGAAGAAAAACCCGGACACGGGGCCCATGGTATTGGCGCGGAAGACGAACAGATCCAGCGCGGCAAGTATGCTCATCACCAGCCTGGGCATCCAGGCTCCCGTGTATGCGTATGCCTTCCAGAAGATGACGAATCCGCCTGCGAAAACCGCTGCGGCGCAGGTCCACAGATGCCCGGGACGTTTCCGCACAAGCATCAGTGTGACAATGCAATAGATGATTACCGCGACAGCGGCGATGGCTTGTAACGCTATGTTGCTCATATTCTTTCCGTTTCTTCCCAAAGGTAAGCTTTTTCAGCGGAATTATTCTTATCTTGTGGAAAATTAATACTTCACACTATGAGCTCTCCCGTTTCCTGGCGCAGATACAATATTTTCATTTCGTCCACATTCAAAGACATGGACTTCGAAAGGGACGTTATCAAGTTCCGGGTGATTCCCGCTCTCAACCGCCGCTTCCGCGACCGTCGGGTGGAGCTGCAGGCCATCGACCTGCGGCTTGGAGTGAACACATCGGACATGAGCGAAGAAGAAAGCGAACGCAAGGTACTGAGCGTATGCACGTCCTGCATCGACAGCGCCAGGCCCTTCTTCATCGGCCTGCTCGGCAAGCGTTACGGCTGGATCCCTCCGGTGGAACGCTGGAAAGAATTCATTGGGCGTCTCGCCCCGGAGGAGCAGGAGATCCTGGCGAATACCGCCGGATGCTCCGTCACGGAGATGGAGATCGTGTACGGAGCCCTTTCGCAGGGCAGTTTCGACTCTTCGCACGTGCTGTTCTATCTTCGCGACGACGCTTCCTACAACGGCCTTCCCGAGAACCTGCTGCCTACATTCTGCGACAGCGACCCGGACAATCTGAAACGTCTGGATGCGCTTAAGGCCAAGGTAATGGCTCTATTCGGCGAGCGCGGAGGCATAGATGACCGCTGCACCCCCTACCATCTGGAGTGGGCTGACGGGCATTTCTCTTCGGAAGAATTCGAACGCATTGTAACAGAACAGCTTGCACAGCAGATCGAGACCGAAACCGCAAGGGAAGAGGAAGTAGGGGCCGACACCTGGTGGGCGCAGGAAAAAGAGCTGGAGGAATCCACTCTGCTGAGGCTTCTGCCCGGTTCCATCGAGCTGGACCTTGATGTGGATGCCGACGGGCTGGAAGACGACGACGAGGAAACCTTCGAAAAATATCAGGAAGCCGACAGCGACTATGTTGTGTGGTTCGTTCCCGGATTCGGGGCCAGCACTCATATGGCGCAGGAATACTCTCAGTGGGACGGGGACGATGAAGTGGTGCGTCTCCTGGCAGTATTCGGCCTGTCGGAATACAGCACTTCGATGCGTCCCGTGCTTGCACGGTGGATACACGAACTGGCCGTGGTATGCGGAGTGGAAGATCTCCCCGACGATGACCAGCTATTAGGCAGTATGCCGGTTCCGGACCTCAATGAGTTGCTCGCTTCGCTGGTGGATAAGGCCCGCGAGATGGGCAAGTACATCTATATCTATATGGATGATGTGGAAGCCCTGGAGATGACGGCCGCCAAGGACCTTTATATGCCCTGGCTCGACCGGATCGCAGACCAGGTCAACGTCTTCGTAAACCTCGAAGACGGCAGCGAGGCCCGCGAAAAGTTCCTTCAGGCCCATCCCGGGCTAGCCCGCAAGATGGTGCCCATCGTTCAGGACGCGGAAGAGGCGGAGGACTTCATCTCGCAGTACGAAAAGAATTTCTTCCTGGAACTGCCCGCAGAGATACGCCGGGACATGATCGATTCCGCGAACAGCGAGGACGGGATCTTCATCCCCCTGAGGGTGCACAGCGTTTTCCGCATCTTCGAATCGCTCACCCAGGAGGATTTTGCGCAGATACGTTCGCGCGAAGGCAATCAAATCGACGCTATCAACGGATATCTTAAGGACATCTGGGCAGAGATGCCCGGCACGCCTTACGACATTATGACCTTCATGGTGAACCAGATTGTGAAGAACCTGGGCATCGGAGAGG
>DGUE01000170.1:1760-3245 GCA_002393895.1 Bacteroidales bacterium UBA4318 | reverse complement strand
GTCCGGTGACCGAATGCTTGTCTTTTGCCACCTGCTCCGGAGTGCCTTCTGCCACGATGCGGCCGCCCTTGCGCCCGCCTTCCGGGCCCATGTCGATAAGGTAGTCCACGCTCTTCAGCACGTCCAGGTTGTGTTCTATGATAATTATCGTATTCCCCTGGTCTGCAAGCTGTTGCAGCACTCCAAGGAGTGTCTTGATGTCTGCGAAATGAAGGCCCGTCGTAGGCTCATCGAGGATGTAGAGGGTGTTGCCTGTGCTCTTGCGGAACAGCTCCGCGGCCAGCTTCATGCGCTGGCTCTCCCCACCCGAAAGGGTGACCGAACTCTGCCCCAGACGAACATAGCCCAGACCTACATCTTCCAGCGCCTTCAACTTCGGTGCGATGCGCGGATTCTTGCCGAAGAACTCGTACGCTTCGCTGATGCTCATCTCCAGCACATCGTTGATGTTTTTGCCCTTGTAGTGCACCGCAAGCGTATCTTCTTTGTAGCGCTTGCCGCCGCAGACCTCGCAGGGCACGTTCACGCTCGGCAGGAAATTCATCTCTATCTGCTTGATGCCGGCACCCTTGCATTCCTCGCAGCGGCCTCCCGGCACGTTGAACGAGAAGCGCCCGGCCTTGAAGCCGCGTACCTTGGCATCCGGAGTGTCCTCGAAAAGGGCGCGGATGTCGTCGAAAACTCCGGTGAATGTAGCCGGATTGCTTCGCGGAGTGCGACCGATGGGGCTCTGGTCCACCTCTATTATCTTGTCGATATTGCGTATGCCTTCCAGGTCGGTGTAGGGCAGGGGTTTCTCGGTGGAGCGGTAGAATTTCTTCTTGAGGATGGGGACGAGGGTTTCGTTGATGAGGGAGCTTTTGCCGCTGCCGCTCACCCCGGCCACTCCTATGATGCAGCCCAGCGGAAACTCCACATCTATCCCCTTCAGGTTGTTTCCCGATGCCCCTACCAGTTTCAGCGTCTTTCCGCTCCCGGTACGCCTCTTCTTAGGCACCGGGATGGTCTCTTCGCCTTTCAGATACTGTAGGGTGGCAGACTCTTGCACCGGGTCCGGCGGAAGGGCTCCCCGCTGAGGGACGTGCCACCCGCGGCACGGAAGCGGGGGGACCGTCGGCGCAAGCCGATGGTGGGGTGAGCCCGAAGGGCGAACTCCCGAAGGGGGAGCACCTTCCACCGGACCGTTGTAGATGATATGTCCACCATCGGAACCGGCGCCGGGACCGACATCCACGAGCCAATCGGCAGCACGCATAGTCGCCTCGTCATGCTCGACAACGATCACCGTATTCCCCTCATCACGCAGTTCCTTCAGGGAATTAATCAACTTATAATTATCCCTCTGATGCAGGCCGATCGAAGGCTCATCGAGGATGTAGATCACGTTAACAAGGCGCGAGCCTATCTGCGTAGCAAGGCGGATTCGCTGCCCTTCGCCGCCGGAAAGCGAACCGGTAGCGCGGTCAAGCGAGAGGTACTCCAACC
>DGUE01000170.1:0-1678 GCA_002393895.1 Bacteroidales bacterium UBA4318 | reverse complement strand
TCCATCAGGAACGAAACACGGTCCCGAAGTTCCTTGAGGATATCGCGGGCAATGGTGCCGGCGCGGTGCGACAGCTTGCCGGGAAGCGTCCCCAGCCATTCGTGCAACTCGCTGATTTCCATGGCAGATACCTCGGAGATGGTCTTGCCGTCGATCTTGAAACAGTTGGTCTCTTCCTTGAGGCGCGTGCCGTGGCAGACCGGGCAGACTATCTTGTCTTCGATATTATCCACTATCCCCGGCCAGTTCACCATCTGGGAACTCATCCCGTCGCCGATGCGGAAAAACTCGTCGGAGCCGTAGATGAGAAGGCTCACCACCTCGTCCGGCAGGGCGGCGATAGGGTCGTGCAGGGAGAAATTGTATTTGCGGGCGATGGAGCGGATGACTTCGAATTTCTTGTTCTCACGCACCTTCCCGAGCGGCACGATTCCGCCGTCGGCAATGCTTAGTTCTGGATTTGGGATGATGGTGGTTGGGTTCACATCCACCACAGTGCCGAGGCCTTTGCAGTGAGGGCAATAGCCTTCCGGGGAGTTGAAAGAGAAGGTATGCGGGGCGGGTTCCTGGAGGGAGATGCCCGTCTCGGGATCCACCAGGTGCTTGGAATAATGATGGAGTTCGCCGGTCTCGTGGTCCAGGATCGCAAGCGAGCCCTTGCCCATTCCGAGGGCGGTCATCACAGAGGCGCGGATGCGTTTCTCATCGCCTTCTCCAGGCTTGAGTTTGTCTATTACCAACTCTATGAAATGCCCTTTGTAGCGGTCCAGGGACTCGACATCGTTCAGATTCAGGATTTCCCCGTCGATCCGGACCTGGGTATAGCCTTTTTTGCGGAGGGAGTCGAAAAGCTCACGGTAATGGCCCTTTCGGCCGCGCACCAGAGGAGCGAGCAGCAGGCATTTGCGGCCCTCGTAGTTCGTCATTATCAGATCCACTATCTGCTCGTCGGTGTAGCGCACCATCTCCTTGCCGCTTACGGGCGAGTATGCGGTGGAGGCGCGGGCGTAGAGGAGACGCAGGAAGTCGGAGATTTCCGTAATGGTTCCGACGGTGGACCGGGGGTTGTTGCCAGTGGTTTTCTGCTCTATGGCGATGATGGGGCTGAGGCCTTCGATGCTTTCTACCTGGGGTTTGTCCAGGATCCCCATAAAGTGCTTGGCGTAGGGAGAGAGGGTATTCAGGTAGCGGCGCTGGCCTTCGGCGTAGATGGTGTCGAATGCCAGTGAGCTCTTGCCGCTGCCGCTGATGCCCGTAACTACCGTAAACGTGCCGCGCGGGATATCCACGTCCACGTTCTTCAGGTTATGGGCATTGGCGCCACGTATCTTTATATACTCCCCTTTGTTCATAGAATCCGGTAAATTTACGGATTTTTTTTCACCCCGTTCCCGTTTTCCGCCATTTTCCGGAACAAAGCTTCAGATTTCGGCGGTTTGTTCCCGTTTTTGGCTGTTTTTCGGAACGGATTGGTCATTTACTGCCCGCCTTTCCGTTTTTCTTGGCCGACCTGTCGAGGTTTTGCCGGGTTTCCTCTACAGGTAGGGCAAAAAATGGCCGACCTGTCGAGGTTTTGTAGGGTTTCCTCTACGGGTAGGGCAAAAAATGACCGACCTGTCGAGGTTTTGCCGGGTTTCCTCTACGGGTAGGGCGAAAAATGACCGACCTGTTGAGGTTT
>DGUE01000031.1:5900-15164 GCA_002393895.1 Bacteroidales bacterium UBA4318 | reverse complement strand
TTCGAGTCTCTCCACCCGCACTTCCACTCAAAAGGCCGCCTTATGTCCCTTGCGTCTTTGCTGGCGCAAAGACCGGGACCGGCGGTTCGCCTGCCGGCTCATTGACCTTTACTCAGATGTTTCGGCGTGACCTGTAGAGAAATACCGCATTTTTTCTACAGGTACCCCCTTTTTACCCCCTACCCGTATAGAAAACCCGGCAAAACCTCTACGGGTCAGCCATTTTTAGCCCTACCCGTCGAGGAAAACGGCCAAAAGCTCTACGGGTCGGCCTTTTTTAGCCTTACCCGTCAAGGAAAACCGCCAAAAGCTCTACAGGTCGGCCATTTTTAGCCCTACCTGTCGAGGAAAACGGCCAAAAGCTCTACAGGTCGGCCATTTTTAGCCCTACCCGTCGAGGAAAACGGCCAAAACCTCGACAGGTCAGCCATTTTTTCCCTACCCGTCGAGGAAAACGGCCAAAAGCTCTACGGGTCGGCCATTTTTAGCCCTACCCGTCGAGGAAAACGGCCAAAACCTCTACGGGTCGGCCATTTTTTGCCCTACCCGTAGAGGAAAACGGCCGTGTGGTAGGAAAATTGTAAAGAAATAAACGTATATTTGTTAGAACTATGAAGCCAATCAGAATCAGCATAATAATCCTTCTTATGACCCTCGCTCCCATCTGTGCCACCGCGCAGACCAGGGGGGAGACCAGGCAGTTCGGCAAGCTGGCGAGCAATCCCAGCATGAAGGCCGTGGAGAAGTTCCTGAAGAAGTATCCCGAGTCGGTATATGCGCCAAAGGTCTTGAATATCAAGGACTCCCTCATCCGCATCGACAATACCAGCCTGATAACCCGCGAGCAGGCGCTGGGCCTGGCAGGGGAGTGCCTCGATGCCATAGGCTGGAAGAAAGATGGCCGGGAGCACATCCTGGCTCTGGACAAGGACTTCACTCTCCGTATTCTCTCGCCGGACGGCACCCGGGAGGCCGAGCGCATCATCCCCGTCTATTCCATGGAAGACGCTCCCGCCCCGGCTACGATCAGCATCCCCATGGAGATTATCACCCCGCTGGGGAACCGCTACTATCTGCATTTTGCCTACCTGAACGGGGCCTCCGAGTATGTGGAAGTGCTGTATCTGCCGGAGGAGGACATACTCAACCAGGCCATCTTCTACGGCAATCCGCTCAAGCCCGCAAACGGCGAAGCCTACCGTATCGAAGGGCAGAGCCCTGAGAGCATCGAGGGTCTGAACCCCACGGCGGAAGTGCGCTGGCTGCTCGGCAGATTCGGGGAGAACCCCTCGCTGGTGCCAATCGCCAAGGCGGACCTCCTCACCGACACCGCCATCAAATGGTGGCTGGAGCGCAATCCCAAGGCGGAGACCAGTGCCACACGCCTTACCTTCGGCCGGCTGGACCCGGAATCCTCCATAGTGGCTGCCTACAAGAAGGCCCGCAAGGAGAAGGGAAAGAGCTTCAATGCCGCGCTCTTCGATATCCGTGGCTACACCGTAATCTGCGCGGCAGACAGGCGCAGCGGCGACTACACGCTCGTATGGTGCGAGCCCGTGTGCAAGGATACAAACAGAGATAAGTTCCTGAATAACATCTACTTCGAGAAGGACGGCAACGTGCTGGACCTCTTCTACTATAAAGGCAGAAAAACATTCAAACTCAGAATTTCGATGGCCTCACAGGCCGTTCGCAGATAGATAACAAGGATATGCGTAGAATCAGTATCATGCTTTTGGCAGTGGCTTTTGCCTTTGCTGCCTGCGGGCCAAAGAAGGCCGTGGAGCCTTCTGCCCAGGATTTTGCAAGTTATATCAAGGCCTTCACCGGCGGCATCGTCACAGAAGATGCCACGCTCCGGGTGGATCTGACCGAGGATGCAGTCGAGCAGGTGAGCGACGCTCTCTTCAGTTTCAAGCCCGCCCTCAAGGGAAGCATCCGCTGGAACAGCCCCCAGTCCGTGAGTTTCGTTCCGGAAGATGGCGCCCTCAAGGCCGGGCAGACATACAAGGTCTGCTTTGCCCTCGGAAAGCTCATTCCGGGTGCGCCGGAGCAGTTCAACTACGGCATAACCGTGAAAGGAACGCTTGTGGCGGTGCAGGAGCCTGAGGCCGAGCCGGACAACGGCAGGGCCTTCCGCGTGGTGCAGGCATCGGTAAAGGATAACTGCGTGGAGGTGAAGATGAGCGAAGCCCCGGCCAATGCCGGCATCAAAGGCCTTGTGGAGCTCGCCGGAGTCTCCCGCAGCTATGTACAGGTGCAGGACCAGCTTATCATTGTGCACTTCGAAGGCCGCAAGGGAGACATGACCCTGACCCTCGACAAGGGGCTCAAGGGAGTGGGCGGATCTGCTCTCGGGGAAGACTTTACGCGGATTTTTCCGGAGAAGGACGAGGCCCCGGCCGTGAAGATCCCCTTCAAGGGAAGCATACTGCCGGACAAGCAGAAACTTATCCTCCCCTTCAGCGCGGTGAACCTCTCCGCAGTGGAGGTGCGAGTGGTGAAGATCTACGAAAAGAATATACTTATGTTCCTGCAGGATAACGACTTGGGTGGGCAGAACGACCTTCGCCGCAGCGGGCGCCTGATCTACAAGGGCGATATCCCCCTGGATGCCAGCCTGGACCTGCATCAGTGGAACGACCACTGCATAGACCTCGGCGGGCTCTTCCGCCAGGAGCCCGGGGCCATCTACCGCATACGCCTCAGCTTCCGCTTGGACCAGAGCCTGTATGGAGGCAAGGATCCGGTGCTCACTACCAAGCCCCTGAGCAAGCCCAGCCCTGCGGATGAGAAGGTGTGGGATACCCCCGATCCTTACTACTGGGACAACTACTTCGATTGGGATAACTACAACTGGAAGGACTCCGAAGACCCTTCCAAGCCCTCCTATTATATGGAAGCCAGCCGGTTCCCGGCAGTGCAGCTGCTCTCGAGCGACCTTGGCCTGATGGCGGAATATGCCGGCGGCAGGCAGATATGGATTGCGGCGACCGACCTCATCAGCGCCAGGCCCGTGTCTGGAGCTTCGCTGGAAGTGTTTGATTTCCAGCTGCAAAGCATAGCGAAGGGGAAGACCGACGGCAACGGTCTTGCAACCCTTACCCTGGACGTGAACCACAAGCCTTTTGCTGTTGTGGCGAAGGCGGGCGGCAGCTCGGCATATCTGAAAGTTACGGCCAGCAACGAGCGCTCCGTCAGCCGCTTCGATGTGGGAGGAGAGCTGCTCCAGCAGGGCATCAAGGCCTTCATCTACGGTGAAAGGGGAGTCTGGCGCCCTGGGGATACCCTCCACGTGACTGCGATTGTGGCGGACCGCGGCAAGACCCTTCCCGAGGGCCATCCTGCAACCCTGGAGCTGTTCACTCCGTCCGGCCAGTTCTACTCCAAAGCCACCCGCAAGGGCACCGACGGATTCTTCAGTTTCGACATACCCACCAGGGCGGATGATCCCACGGGCTACTGGAACGCCTATCTGAAGGTTGGCGGCAGCAGTTTCCACAAGGTGCTGCACGTCGAGACCATCAAGCCTAACCGCCTGAAAATCAATACTTACTATCCTTCGGTGATGGAAGCCGGGAAGGCCCTTAACCTCCAGGCTGCGGTGTCGTGGCTCTCCGGCGGAGTGGCTGGCAATCTGCCCGTAAGGGCTCAGCTCACCCTCAGGAAAGCCGGCGCATCGCCCTTCAAGGGCTTCGAGAAGTATGCCTTCTACGCGCCATCCAACAGCTTCAGCGCCAGGGATATAGACATCTTCAATTCGCGCCTGGATGCGGCCGGTAACCTCAATACCAGAGTGGTTCTCCCCGCCGCGGAGAACGCTCCCGGCATGCTGCAGGCCTTCGTGGTTACCAGCGTGCAGGAGCCGGGCGGAGACGAGAGCTTCACCACCGAAACCATCCCTTACTCCCCGTACAGCTCCTATGTGGGCATACGTAAGCCGGAGGGAGAGATCCTGGAGACCGACAAGGACCACAGGTTCAGCCTTGCAGTGCTGGATGCTTCCGGCAAGCGCCTGAGCGGGCACAAGGTGGAATACGCCGTGTTCAAGACCGGATGGAGCTGGTGGTGGGACAATGAAGGCGGCAGCCTGGATGCCTATGTGAACGGATCTTCCGTGAAGAAGGTGGCGAGCGGGGAACTCAGTTCCGGGGCCCAGGATGCGGTCTTCTCTTTCCGCGTAGATTATCCCGAATGGGGCAACTACCTGGTGCTGGCCCGCGACAAGGCCTCCGGGCACGTCAGCGGCACATCCTTCACCGTCGACTGGCCCGAATTCCGCGGCCGCGCCGACAGGAGGGACCCTGAAGCCCTTACCATGCTCACCTTCTCTACCGACAAGCCTTCCTATCAGGTGGGCGAGAAGGCTACCATCTACATCCCCGCCGCAGAGGGCGGACAGGCCCTGGTGAGCCTGGAGAATGCCGGTGGCATCATCTCCCGCGAGTGGGTGAAGACATCCTCGAAAGATACTCCCTGGAGCTTCACGGTGACCCCGGAGATGGCTCCGAACATTTATGCGCAAGTGACTCTGATTCAGCCCTATGGCTCATCCGCCAACGACCTTCCCATCCGCCTCTACGGCGTGCAGCGCATCAAGGTAGACAACCCCGGCTCGCATCTGGAACCCGTGGTCAGCCTGCCGGACGTGCTGCATCCGGAGGAGAGCTTCACGGTGAAGGTTTCCGAGAAGAATGGCAAGCCGATGACCTACACCCTTGCCATCGTGGATGAGGGCCTGCTGGACCTCACTGCCTTCAAGACTCCGGACCCCTGGCGCACCATGTATAAGGATGAGGCCCTTGCGGTGAGCACCTGGGATCTCTACGACCAGGTGATTGGCGCGTTCGGCGGCAAGATGTCGCCGGTGGCGGCCATAGGCGGCGATGAAGACGCCATCCGCAACGCCCGCAAGGACAACCGTTTCAATCCCGTGGTGTTCTTCCAAGGCCCCAGGACGGCTGGCAAGGGCGGCGATGCCGTCAAGATCAGCCTGCCCATGTATGTGGGCAGCGTGCGGGTGATGGTGATAGCCGGGCACGACGGCGCATATGGCAATGCCGAGAAGACCGTTCCCGTGCAGAGCCCGCTGATGCTGGTGACCACTCTCCCGAGGGTGCTGGGATGCGGCGAACAGCTGTCCGCCGCGGTGAATGTGTTTGCGATGGAAGACGGCATTGGCAAAGTGACCGTGAAAGTTGAGTCCGACGGCCCGCTTTCCGATGGAGGCAGCAAGAGCGTGAGCTTCTCCGGAAAGGGAGACCAGCTGCTTCAGTTCCCTATGGTAGCCTCTGATTCTGAGGGAGTTGCACATGTTAAAGTGAGTGCGGTAAGCGGTTCCTACAAGGCTGCTGAAACCATAGCCCTGGAGGTGCGTAACCCTAATCCTGAAGTGACTACGGTGAAGCACTTCTCATTGGAGAAGGGCCAGAGCCGTGAGGTTTCGGGTACATCCCTGCAGCTTGCGGCATTCCCTGCGATTGACGTGCGGGAGCTGTATCTGAATATGAAGAATTACCCCTATAGCTGCACCGAGCAGCTGAGTGCCCGCGGGCTTACGCTCCTGCATCTGCTGCCTCTGCTTCCGGAAGCCGATGCGGCCGAGGCCAAAGGCCTGATCCCCGGCATAATAGGGCAGATCTACGCCCGCCAGCAGGCGGACGGCGGCTTTGCCTACTGGGTGGGCGGCCAATCCGGCACCTGGGTGTCGTCGATGGCCGGGCAGTTCCTTTCCGAAGCCTCCAAGGAAGGCTTCGAGGTGAACTCCGGCGTGCTCAAGAACTGGAAGTCCTATCAGCAGAAGATGAGTCAGGTGTTCCGTGTGGCGGGCAACAACTTCTTCTCCACCCTGGACGAAGCCTACCGCCTCTACACCCTTGCGGTGGCGGGAAGCCCGAACCTGGCCGGCATGAACAGGCTTAAGGAAGCTGCCGAAATCGGCTCCAAGGCCCGCTGGATGCTGTCTTCTGCCTATGCGCTGAGCGGCAAGGCAAGCCTCGCCGCAGGGCTTCTGGATGGAATCGGGCGCGAATTCCCGGAATACGAACCCTACAATATCACCTACGGCACCGCGCTTCGCGATCAGTTGATTGCGTTGGATGCCCTCTGCCTTAACGACCGTGTGGCCGATGCGCTTGCGCTGGCCGCCGAACTGCCTGTGCGCAGCATGTCTACCCAGGAAAGCGCCTTTGCTGCCGTTGCACTGGACCATCTGAACAAGAAGGTGGGAAACGGCGCCATCAATGCAAAGGTGGCGGGCAAGGATGTTGTTTCGGCCAAGTCTATGGTGTGCGTGCCGATTTCCGGCACCACCAGCGTGCAGAATCTCTCCGATGGCCTGCTCTATGGCACTGTGCTGAGCGTTTCCCGCGAGGGAAGCCGGAAGGCGGTCTCCAACGGGCTGGCTGTCGAGGTCCGCTACACGGCCGAGAACGGCTCTGCACTGAATCCCGCCAGCCTGGCGCAGGGGACGCGCTTCAAGGCCACTATCAAAGTGACGGGCGATGCTGTGCGTGCTCATGAGAACCTGGCCCTGAACTTCGGCATCCCTTCCGGTTGGGAGATCGTGAACGACCGCCTGCAGGGAGGCTACACCGCCGAAGACGGCTACGACTATAAAGACATACGCGACGACCGCGTGAACTGGTTCTTCGCCCTGCCTGCAGGCCGCTCCAAGACCTTCAGTGTGCAGCTCCGTGCTGCCTATGAGGGCTCCTATGTGCTCCCTGCAGTGGTCTGCGAAGCCATGTACGACCCGGCCGTGAACGCCGCCACCGCTTCCGGCCGCGCCGTTGTCACCCGGTAAAATGTCGTAACGGCGCTCCATGTCATTCCGAGCGAAGCGAAGGAATCTACTCCTGGCCGCAGCAGCCCTACTGCTGCTGGCCTACCTCCTCTGTCTGCCACGGAACCTCTTCCGGAACACCAGCTATTCCACCGTGGTGGAAAGTGCGGAAGGAGACTTGCTGGGAGCCAGGATTGCTGCCGACGGACAGTGGCGCTTCCCGCCCTGCGACACGGTGCCGGAGCGCTTCGCCACCGCCCTTATCCAGTTCGAAGACAGGCACTTCCGCTATCATCCCGGGGTGAACCCGGTGTCGCTTCTGCGCGCTGCGCGGGATAATTTCCGCAGCGGCCATATAGTGAGCGGTGGCAGCACCATCACCATGCAGGTGATACGCCTCTCGCGGCAGCGGGATCGCAACCTCTGGCAGAAGATGGTTGAGGCCGTGCTGGCAACCCGGTTGGAACTCCGCTGCTCCAAACGCCGTATCCTGGCGCTCTATGCTTCGCATGCCCCTTTCGGGGGGAATGTGGTGGGGCTGGAGGCTGCTTCGTGGCGCTATTTCGGCCGCCCGGCATCCGAGCTTTCCTGGGGAGAATCCGCCACCCTGGCAGTGCTGCCCAACTCTCCTTCAACCCTTCATCTCGGGCGTGGCCGGGAGGAGCTGCTGCAGAAGCGTAATCGCCTGCTGCACAGGCTGATGGAACACGGGGATATATCTCCCGAAACCTATGAGGCGGCCCTTGACGAACCGCTCCCGGACGCCCCTCTGCCGCTTCCTTCCCTGGCCTCGCACTACGTGGAGCGCTGCCCGAAAGGCGTACGCACGCGAACCGGCATCTCGCTGCCTCTGCAGAGGGCGGTCGAGGCTGCCGTGAACCGCCGCTCGGACGAACTGGCGAAGGAGGGGATTGCGGATATGGCGGCGGTGGTGATAGACAATGTTTCCGGGGCGGTGGCGGCCTATGTGGGGAATTCCTCTCCAGAGCGCGAACGCCCTGGCAGACAGGTAGATATCGCCGCCTCGCCGCGCTCCACGGGCAGTATCCTGAAGCCTTTCCTCTACGAAGCCGCCCTGCAGGACGGGGTGATACTGCCTCGCACCCTGCTGCCGGACATCCCTGTGAACCTGGGCGGATTCGCCCCGCAGAATTTCGACCATCAGTACTACGGTGCCGTTCCGGCCGATGAGGCTCTGGCGCGTTCGCTGAATGTGCCGTCGGTGTTCCTGCTACGGCAGTATGGCATACCCAAGTTCCACTCCGTGCTGCGGGAGGCCGGGCTCAGCACCATCAGCGAAGCACCTGAGCATTACGGGCTTTCGCTGATACTGGGAGGCGCCGAGGCCCGCCTCGATGAGATTACTGCCGCGTATTCTGCCTTTGTGCGGGGTGAGGCGCCGTTTTCGGATGCCGTGGCGCGCTGGTACACGTTTGAAGCTTTGAAGGAGGTCAACCGCCCGGACCAGCTGGACTGGAGGCTGATACGCTCCGTGCGCAAGGCTGCCTGGAAGACGGGCACCAGCTATGGCTTCCGGGATGCATGGGCGGTGGGGATGACTCCCGCCTTCACGATCGGGGTCTGGGCCGGGAATGCGCAGGGGCAGGGGGTTCCGGGGCTAGTCGGCGCCCGCGCCGCCGGCCCTGTGATGTTCGATATCCTCAATCTCCTTCCCCCCTCCGATGACTGGTTTACCTTGAATACCGCCTCTTCCTGTTATTCCGCTTCTTCCTGTCATTCCGAGCGCAGCGAAGGAATCCAGCGCAGCGAAGGAACCTACGCCGACGTCTGCACCGCCTCCGGCCACCTCGCCGGGCCGGACTGCCCCCGCGAACTCATGCTCCTGAGCGAATCCGGGCTGGACAGCGAACCCTGCCGCTACCACGCCAGCGGGGAATTCGTGCTTCCGCCTGCCATGGAGTGGTACTACAAGCCCAATCATCCCGAATATACAGGCAGCCGGAAGGCCTCCGGCGATGCTGCAGTGCAGTTTATCTATCCCCAGAACGGGGCGGTGCTCACCCTGCCCCGCCAGCTCTCCGGCAAGGTGGAAGGGGTGGTGTTCCGGGTAGCTCACCATAAGGCAGATGCCACCCTCTGGTGGCATCTGGATAATACTTATGTTGGAGAAACGGATTTCCTTCACGAGATGCTGCTTGTTCCCGATCCCGGGCGGCATACGCTCACCGTGGTGGACCAGGACGGCTGCAGCGCCTTCGTCAATTTCAGCGTAGAGTAAGCGCTTACTTCGTGCCGAAGATGCGGTCGCCGGCGTCGCCCAGACCAGGAACGATGTATGCGTTCTCGTTGAGGTGATCGTCCACGGCAGCTACGTATATATCTACGTCAGGATGCGTTTCCTGCACTTTTTTGATACCCTCGGGAACGGCAACCAGGCACATCAGGCGGATGTTGTGGCAGCCGCGCTTCTTGATCATGGTGATGGCGTCTGATGCGCTGCCGCCGGTGGCGAGCATCGG
>DGUE01000031.1:3663-5849 GCA_002393895.1 Bacteroidales bacterium UBA4318 | reverse complement strand
CGGTGGCGAGCATCGGGTCGGTGACTATGACCAGGCGGTCGTCGATATCTTCCGGGAGCTTGCAGTAGTACTCTACAGGCTCGTGGGTCTCCTCGTTGCGGTAGAGGCCGATGTGGCCGACTTTCGCTACGGGCACGAGAGACTGAAGACCTTCTACCATGCCCAGACCTGCGCGCAGGATGGGAACGATAGCCATTTTGCGCCCGGCGATTTCCTTAGCCGTCATCTTGCAGATAGGAGTTTCAATTTCAACGTCTTCCAGCGGGAGGTCACGGGTGACCTCGTAGCCCATCAGGAGGGCGATTTCCTTGAGAAGTTCCCGGAAATCCTTGGATCCGGTTTCCTTTTTACGCATGATGGTCAGCTTGTGCTGGATCATGGGGTGGTCGATTACATGCAATTTGCTCATAGTAGTACAGAAAAGATTACGCGAAAATACGAAAATATCCGCCCATTCGCAAATAATGATTATATTTGATTGAACTAAAACGAGGATGATATGAAAAGGCTTCTTTTTTCTTTGCTCCTGTGCGTTTTGGCATGCCTTACGGCATTTTCCAGGCCCGTTCCGGTGCTCGATAGCATCCGTTATGCAGGGCAGACACGTTACCATTATATATATGTGCCGCAAAAGCTCCTTCCCCAGCGCCCGCTGGTGATAATGCTTCATGGCTATGGCGGGAAGGCGGACGGGTACCGCCCGGAAATGCTTGAAGTGGCTGAGCGTGAGGGCTTTGCACTCTGCATTCCGCAGGGGCTCAAGGCTCCCCAGGGCAAGACCGGCTGGTTTGTGGGTTACCCTAAACAGCTGGGTATGAGGCAGGATGACGACAGATTCATGTGCACCCTGGCTTCAGAGCTTTGCCGCAGGCATTCCCTGAATGCTTCGAATTGTTTCCTGACGGGAATGAGCAACGGGGGAGAGATGTGCTATCTGATTGCCCGCAGCCATCCCGGCGTGTTCAGCGCTATTGCCTCGATCGCAGGGCTTACCATGAAGTGGATAGACGACAGTTTCCCGCTGAAGGTTCCGGTTCCTTTCATGGAGGTGCATGGCACTGCCGACAAGACCTCTATGTGGAAGGGAGACCTTGGCGGAGCCGGTGGTTGGGGGGCCTATCTTTCGGTTCCCGATGCTGTGCAGAAGATGGTGAAAAACGATGGTTGCAAATACCGTATCTGCGAGTATCTTCCGCACCGGATGGAGGGGTCGAGGACGGTGGTGCTGCACTGCTGGAAGGGCGGCGTGCCGGCCTGGAAAGGTGGCCCTGAATGTGAAGTCCGTCTATACGAAATACGCGAAGGAAGGCATAGTTGGGCCCTTGCAGACATGGATACCTGCAGTGAGGTTTGGAATTTCTTCCGTAAGTATCTCAGATGAGATTCTGATACATTTTTTATATTTTGATACCTTTATGGCCTGTTTTTGCACAAAAACGGGTCATTTTTTGCCCTTTAGGGGGTTATTTTCTTCGAAAATAAGTTAGATTTGTAATTCCTATACTTGTTAGTTGGTGTTTTTGGTGTCCTTCATAACAGCTATTCTGTTGGCATTGACCACCGTCGTCAACACTTCGGGTTCCGTTTCGGAGTCCAATCCTGTCGTGCGGGAATTCCCGGTCTGCTTCAGGTGGGACAATCCTCACTACGACCCCTCTTATCTGGACAACGCGAAAGTGGAAAAAGACCTTCTCGCGTTCATCGACTCTCTAGGTACTCCAAAGATTGAGCGCATCGATATAATTGCCTTTGCTTCGCCGGAGGGGAGCGTTTCCAGAAACAAGGAGTTGAGTAAGCTCCGCTCGGCCGAGTTGAAGTGGCTGATCCTGAAGAATTATCCCGAGACCCGTGGCCGCTTTGTTTTGCGTCCTTCGGGGGAGTCGTGGACTATGCTCCGCGAGAGGGTTGCTGCCGACAAGAAACTGAGCGATGCTTCCCGCAACAAGATACTCCGCACTCTGGACGACAAGTCCCTGTCGCTCGATGCCCGGAAGTGGCGCCTCTCCAAGGGGCTGGGCACTGACCCCAACGTGGGTGACGTGTGGCAATACCTCCTCCGCGCCCACTACCGCTATCTGCGTGGTGGCGCGGTTATAGTCGTATACACAGTTCCGGATAGCGCCACCTCTCCTGTCACACCGCCCCCTCCTGTCATTCCGAGCGAAGCGAAGGAATCTACCGAAGCG
>DGUE01000031.1:0-3581 GCA_002393895.1 Bacteroidales bacterium UBA4318 | reverse complement strand
CCCCCGCCGACACCGTGGCAGCCAAGCCGTTGATTGACAGCACCTTAAGCCAAACCCTCCCCCCTGAAACCACGCAGGAGGAAAGTGGCCAAACCGCTGATATTAAGCCATTTAAGCGCCACGAGCGCAAACCACTGCTGGGCGTCTCCACAAACCTGATTTACGACGCCACCTACATACCCCACTACGGCTTAACCTCCGTTCCCAGCTTCAGCCTCGAGTATTATCCCTACAACGGCCGCTGGACCATAGGCGCAGACGTAGAATGGCCCATGTGGCGGCACTGGGACACCCACGATTTCATGCAAATCAACAACATCACCCTATGGGTGAGGCGTTATTTTAGCCCGGATTTGCATCTATATAAAGGAGCCTACCTTTTCGGCAACGTGAATGCGGTGCAATATGGCATCGGCTGGGACGATAAAGGATGGGAAGGAGAAGGCCTTGGAGGCTCGCTTGGAGTTGGTTATAAGAAGTATTTTGGCAACAGTCGTTTCTACTTCGACACTGGTTTGGCTGCAGGAGTTTTCTGGAGCCAATACGACCCTTACGTGTGGGGCAATGAAGCTACTGGCTGGTACTACTACGACTACGCCGGCAAACCGGAAGACTTCCGGGAGCGCGGTAAACGCCTCCTCTGGTTCGGCCCCACAAGACTTTATTTTTCAATAGGTTACGACCTTTTGATGAGAAAGAAAAGATGAAATATAGAAACTGCATAACGGCTATTGTTGCACTGCTCATCCTGGGCGGCTGCACAATCGAGCCATTGCTGCATCTGCGCAGGGTGGCATCGACCAAGGTCGTCATGCAGACCACAATCACTACGGATATTCTCTGGCAACTGGACTGGCAGGCCAAGTGGGATTATGTATGGAACGCATCTGCCTATGGCCCTCTGGGTTATTCCCAGCCTAAGGGCGTGAGGATGCATATCTATACCCTCGATGATTCGGGAGAGCCAAAATCCCACAATGTCTATAACTTCATCGGCATGCAGGGGCAGGCGGACGTGTTCGTCGGCATCCACGACCTTCTTTTCCACAACAACGATTCCGAGGTTCTGCTCTTCCGCTCCGAGAATGACCTTGCGGACCTCTACTCATATACCCGTGTGATTTCATCCGGCCTCAAAGCTTCCTCTCTGGTGCAGACCGTTGCCCAGAAAATGGCCGCCACAAAGGCTGATGACGAGGAGATCGAAGAGAATGTGACGTTTATGCCGGATGAACTTTTCCGCCTCTACGACCATGCGCATGCGATTACCGACAACCTCGAAGATTATGACTTCGAGGACGGAAAGTACATACTCCGGATAAAAGGCGACCTTGTGCCTGCGACCTTCATTTATCTCTTCCAGGTGCGCCTGATCAACAATCTGGGCCGTGTGGCCGGCAGCAACGGAGCCGCTCTGACCGGGGTCGCCGACGCGGTGAATCTCCGCACGGGCGAAACCACCGCTACTGGTGTCAGCGTGCCCATGGATGTTTATTTGAATACTGCGACCGACCCCGACCTGTTGGGAGCCAGATGTCTGACCTTCGGCATCCCTGGATGCAATCCCTACGACGACTCCAGCGTTGCTGCCGCCCCGGCGGGGAAACACTGGCTCGTGTTGAACATAGCTTTCAAGACCGGCAAATACAAGAATATCCGCATAGACGTCACAGACCAGATCCGCGCCCTACCCACCGGCGGCGTAATCCCGCTGGAGATAGACGTGGGCGACTTCCCCCCGGAGAATACCGACCCGCCTATAGATGATGGTGGGGGAGGCTTTAAGCCACTCATCGGTGACTGGAACGAAGAAACAGGAACCGCGACGATAATTAACTGATTACTAATATTTTATATTACTTTTTATTTATTATCCTTTTTAAACATTTCTATTATGAAACGTTACATTTTAATCGTAGCAGCAGTCGCTCTCGCGACCGTGTCCTGCAGCAGGCACTACGATTTGAACACCTCCGATCCTCAAGTAATCGGTTTTGGCACCTGGGCTGATCAATTGACGAAGGCCAGGGACATTACGGAAGGAGCTTTTGGAATAGGTGACTCTTTTAATGTCTTTGGTTCCAAAGTGCTTTCTGATGGTACCAGTGTAGTCTTCAATGGCGACCCGGTTAATTGTGCAGCTGGTGAGTCCGGACTGGTTTGGAACTACACTCCTCCTCGTTTCTGGGATCCCGCAGCGACCAGCTACACGTTCTATGCTATTTCTCCTGCAGGACTAGTGACTGGATTAACTGATGCTAATAAAGTAACAGCAGCAAAGACCGGTGCTTTTACTACCGATGAGATCACATTCACAGGAGGCGTAGTTAATGACATCATGATTGCAAAGAAAAATACGGTCACGCCTTCGGGTACCCCCGCAGCTTACAGCAATCCTGTTACGCTTGATTTCCAGCACGTTGCAACCCTTATTGACGTAAAGGTGAAGAAATCATATGCTCTTAAAGATGCAACAGTTGAAGTTACAGGTATTTCACTTGAGAATGTCATCAATAAGGGTACTTACAAAGTGGAATCTTATGGCGCGGACAACAAACCAGTTGTCGCGATTGCCAATTGGGATGCAGGCGAAACACCTAGCACTACGACCTTTTATAATGGTACCAACACTACTTTTGACTTAGCGAGTGCCGTACCTTTAAACCAGTACGGCTATGAAAGTGTCACGGATGAAGCGCTGTCGGGTACTGAGAACTATTTCTGGCAGAATTTTGTTGTGATGCCTCAGACTCTTTCAACCCAGCAGATAAAGATATCATATAAAATCACTCAAACTGCAACCAATGAAGTTACCACGTTTGAGAACAAGACAGTTGCATTCGCCGCATTTGATGGTCTCGACAACAAGACTGAAGAAAGCGGAGTTCCTGGCTGGAATCCTGGAATACACTATGTGTACACTCTCACTCTTGACGCTAATAAGATTGAGTTTGCCGCAACAATCACTCCTTGGCCTACTGCTACCAACGCTTACTACAACCTTGTTCAATAGTTATTTGTGCTTAACCGCGTAACGTTCATATTAGCAGCCGTCTGCACGCTCACCCTGTCAACTTTGGCAGGGTGCGTGAAGACGTTCGATCCGGCACCGGAACAGGATGGCTCCATCAGTTTCGGAGCCGGGTCGCTGCTGCTGAACGACGACGCGACAAAGTCGGGCGCAGGTCTCAAAACCATTTTTGACCAGGCATCAGAGAACGTGGGCGAAGCGAATGCAGACAAATTCTTTGTTTACGGGACCAAGACAATCTCCGGAACGCGATACAATGTGTTCAACGGTGAGAGTGTCAGCCTTACCAGCTTAGGATCCAACGCATCCGATCCCATAGACGACGTGTGGGAATACTCCCCGCTTCGTTTCTGGGACAGCAACGCCAGTCAGTACGACTTCCTGGCAATCAGCGGTCCGGCATCAGCGGGCGGTATTGTCTGCAATCCTGCCGGTTCAGCCCATATAAGGGCGAATGTGACCTTCGACGCGTTAGACAACCCTTATGACCTCCTGGCCGCCGGATATCAGCGCAATGACGGTTCCACGACTCCGGTCGCTTTGGAGTTCT
>DGUE01000009.1 GCA_002393895.1 Bacteroidales bacterium UBA4318 | reverse complement strand
TGCCCTTTGAGCCCGAGATTATTGCTGACTGCGTTGAGTGCCGGGGTGTATCGAACCACCTCAACCCTGTCGCAGCCCATCCAGGAGGCGATTTCATCGCCAAGGGTATTCCAGTCTTCGTGTTCGCTCTGCTTGATGGTGGCTATTCCGTAGTAGTTCACCAGGATGAAAGCGGGGATGATGGCGTCTTCCGGCGCCTCTTCCGTTTCTTCCGTTTCTTCCGCCGTTTCCGGCCCGGGCAGTCCGCAGAGCTCTCCGATCTGGCAGTACAGGTCCCGTTCATCTTCCGTAAGATCCCCGTCGGCACAGACTATCTTTGCGAACAGGTTGGAAATCTGCTGTTTGGCGCCCTCGTCGAGGCCGGCGATGTTGGAGCAGGCTTCCTCAAAACTCATCTTGTTTCCTGTAGACATAATGAAGCCTAATACAGAAGAATTCATTTCCCCGAAGGTGTGGAAAAAATCCCATAGGATCCTGAGTTCTTCCTCTTTAACTTCTCCATCAGTGGCGATGAGTTCCTTCGCAAGGTTAAATATGGCTGCTAAATTGTCCAGGTTCACTGTCATATTTATGTGGTTTTAGCGGTTATACATATGGATCCCAGCGGCTGTCATCCTCTTCGTAGTCGTCGTAGTCTTCCGGCAGCCAGTATTGTTCTATTTCGTCCTGATACTCCCTGAGCAGGCCCCGGCGGTAGGCGATAATGACCTTGCTCTGTGCGGATTCGTCGCCGAGGCGAAGGGCCTTCAGGCGGAATACGGCGGCATCCTTCCTGTCTTGGTCGGACGGTTCGCCCATCTCAAGGATATCGGCAAGAAAACCATAGCAGGTGAAATCTCCCCAGGCCATTCCTCTCTCGAGGCAGCGATATACTTCCCGGCTGTCCTGTTCGAACCCAAGGGTGCCGTAGAAATAATTGTATGCCAGGTAAAAGGCGCAGGTGCCGTCGGCGAGCCGCATGCCCTGTTCCAGATGGTCCTTTATGTATCTTGTGAAGTGCCGTTTGAGTTCGGGCGTCTTCTTCTGGTATTCTTCTTCGTCAAGGTCGGCGTGGTAGGTGAAGCAGAAACCGCACCCTGCCTTCATGCCGGCATCCATTGTTCTGTCATACCCTTCCTTGTCACCTTGCTCCTGGTACCAGCAGGCAAGCTCGCAATAGCAGCGCAAGCAACCGTGCTTTACGCCCTCCTCATACATCTTGCCGGCTTCCTTTACCTTCCCCAGGGTTTCGTAGGCATAACCCAGGATCGAATACCATTCGGGATTGATGTCGTCATCCTCCTTGAGCAACTGTTCGATTTCTTCCGCCACTTTCGCGGGCTCTTCCGGTGCGAGCAGTATGCCGGCGATGCGGTTGCGTGCATATCTCATCCTGGCCGCCTCGCTGCCGAGTCTGATGGCTTCGTCCCGCAGGCGGGCGGATTCTTCCAGGTCGACCCTGTCTTCTGCCGTATCGGCATTGGCGTACATTATGGAGAGTGTGTCATATGCATTCGCAATTCCTGCAGCCACCGCTTCGCGGATGTACTTCTCTGCCAGCTGTGCGGAGTCCTCCTTGGGCATCAGCACGCGGTGCCAGCGCCCCAGCACGAACTTGGCGCAGGGGTCGTCCGAGGCCTCGAAGAGCTGGATGTCGCGATCGCTCAGTTTGAGCAGCTGTTCCCTTGTCTGGAACTGGCGGAAGAAGGCAGGGGTGTTCTCAATCACGAAGTCGAGCACCAGATAGGTGTTGAGTTCGAAGTTGGTATAGTCCCGCCCGCCTTCGGCAAGACGACGGTGGCTCTGCCCTTCGCGGAGGGTGTAGTCTTCGCCTCCGTAGCTCAGTACCACCTTGCTGTCGTCGACCTCTTTTACGGTGATGCCGCCGAAGAGCCCTCCGGGATCTTTGTACGACAGCTTTTTGCCGGCTGTCAGATCGGCTTTGTAATATTTGGTGCTTTCGCAGAACCAATTGTTGATTCCCGGGTCGGAAGGGGAGTAGTCAACGTCGATTATAAGTTGGCTCCAGCATTTCATATTCTCGGTATTTACTCTTATTCGGTAAATATAGGAAAAGAATATGGAATACTACAAAAAAATCATCCGTTTATATTTAATACTTAAATAAATAGCCCTTGCAGCCAGGTGAGCGAAGTATGCGCCCAAAAGCAGGTGTATGGCCCCCGCTCCGGCGGTCGGCAGGATGTGTCCCGCGAACCATACCGCAAAGAAAGCCACTACAGCCCAGATCATGGAATTTCTGATTCCCTTGGAAGCCGTTGCGCCTATGTAGACGCCGTCCCAGGTGAAGGCGGCGCATCCTATCAGCGGCATCACCGCCAGCCAGGGCAGGAACTGCCGGCACGCATCTACCACCACCGGGTCATCCGTCATCAGCCGCAGCATAGGCAGTCCGGCCAGCAGGTAGATGGCAATCCAGCTGCCCGCCACCCCGAAACTCCAACGGAATGTTCCTCCGACCGCCTTCCTCAGCATCTCCGGATTCCTCTCCCCGATAAAACGCCCGGTCAGCGCCTCGCCGGCATACGCGAATCCGTCCGTAAAATACGAGAAGATCATCAGCAGGTTCATCATTATGTTGGCGCAGGCAAGGAGGACATCGCCGGAACGCGCTGCCAGGACGGTGTAGCCGAAATAGATGCCCGTCATGCACAGCGAACGCACGAACAGGTCGGCGTTGATCTGGAAAAAAGATTTGTTCCCGTTTTCGGCCGTTTTTCGGAACAATACCCCACTTTTCGGGCTATTTGTTCCCGTTTTCGGCCATTTTCCGGAACAAACGGGAATCCGGTAACGGAAGTGGCAGATCGCCAGCGCCAGGATGAACCCTGTCCACTGGGCGATGACTGTGCCGAGGGCGATCCCGGGGAAGCCCAGCCCCTGCCAGCCGCCTATGCCGAGGGTGAGGATGATGCTGGCGGCGATGTTGACCAGGTTGACCGTGAGGTCGGTAATCATGCTGCTGAAGCTGTCCTGCATCCCTATGAACCAGCCCTTGAGGGCCATCAGGCTCAGGGTCGCGGGGGCTGCCCAGATTCGTATGAGGATGTATTGCGCTGCGAGGATGGCGACTCCGGGGGTGGCGCTGCGGAACAGCAGGCTCAGCTTCGAAAGGGGCCATCCCAGCACCAGCAGTATCGCCGATATGCCCAGTGCCAGCTTCAGTGCCCGCCGCAGGATGGAAACATATCCTTCGCCTTTCCCGAACGCCTGCGCAGTCAAACCGCCGGTCGAGGCGCGGAGAAAACCAAAATTCCAGTAGATGACATTGAGCACCATCGCACCTGCGGAGATGCCTCCGATAAACTCGGCGCTGCTGCCGGTCGCCGAATGCAGATGCCCGGCCACGGCAGTATCCACCAGCCCCACCAGCGGAACAGTGATATTCGCCAGAATGCTGGGCAGCGCCAGTCGCAGTATCTCCCGGTCCAGGGCCTTCACTTAACGCCAGGGAAAGAATTTGGAAACGGACTTGCAGTAGCTGTCGTACTCCGGATACTTGCTCCCGCTGATCTGCTCCGCAAGGGCGGAACTGCCGAGAAACAACACCACGAGCAAAAGCGCTCCGATTACGCTCCAGTTGAACAGCCCGATGCCGGCACCGACAGAGAATACATAGAACGCGATCCAAGTCCCCTGCTCGGCAAAGTAGTTGGGGTGGCGGCTGAGTTTCCAGAGGCCGGTGGTGTTGAA
>DGUE01000140.1 GCA_002393895.1 Bacteroidales bacterium UBA4318 | reverse complement strand
CGTCTTCACAATCGTTGCTCTCTTACCGGTCGTCCCAAAGGATATATGAGGGCATTCGGCCTCAGCCGTATCCAGTTCCGTGAGATGGCCAGCAACGGTCTTATCCCGGGTGTAAAGAAGGCAAGTTGGTAGAATATTAAAAGATTAACGATATGACTGATCCCATCGCAGATTTCCTCACCAGGATTCGCAATGCATATCTTGCAGGCAAGAAGGTCGTGGAGATTCCCTCTTCCAAGATGAAGGAAGCTCTCACCAAGATCCTGTGCGAGAAAGGATACATCCTCAGCTACAAGGTAGTTGAAGGGACTCCGTACAACACCATCAAGATCGCTCTGAAGTATCACCCCGAGACCAAGATGCCCGCCATCAAGAAGATTGAGCGCGTGAGCACCCCCGGCCTGAGGCAGTACACCGACGTGGAGAACATGCCCCGCGTGCTGAACGGTCTTGGCATCGCTGTTATTTCCACCTCCAAGGGCCTTGTCACCGACAAGGAGGCCAAGGAGCTCGGCGTAGGCGGCGAAGTTATTTGCTACGTATATTAATAAATAAAGAACAGAACAAATGTCACGAATTGGTAAATTACCTGTAAACCTTCCGGCCGGAGTGAGCGTGCAGCTCCTCGACGGCAACGTTGTGAAGGTTAAAGGACCTCTTGGTGAGTTGAGCCAGAAAGTAGATCCGGACATCACCGTCACCATTGAGGACAACGAGATCAAGTTCACCCGTCCGACAGACCAGCCCCGTCACCGCAGCATGCACGGTCTCTACCGCGCCCTGGTGCACAACATGGTCGTTGGCGTAAGTGAAGGATTCACTATTAAGCAGGAGCTCGTAGGCGTCGGCTACCGTGTAGCCGTGCAGGGTCAGCTTCTTATCTTCAGTCTCGGTTACTCTCACGAGATTCACCTCATGCTCCCCGCAGAAGTGAAGGCCGAGGTTCCCGAAATCAAGAAGGGTGAGACCCCCAAGCTCTGTCTCAAGAGCTGCGACAAGCAGCTTGTCGGCCAGGTTGCCGCCAAGATCCGCTCATTCCGCAAGCCCGAACCTTACAAGGGCAAGGGTATCAAGTTCGTTGGTGAACAGCTTCGTCGCAAGGCGGGCAAGACCGCTGCTGCTAAATAAAGGAGGACAGAATTATGGCATTAAGTAGAATAGCAAGAAGAAAAAGGATTCACTACCGTATCCGCAAGCACGTCAACGGCACCGCAGAGCGCCCGCGTCTTGTAGTCTTCAGAAGCAACAAGCAGATCTATGCTCAGGTGATCGACGATGAGGCCGGCAAGACCCTTGCCGCAGCCGCATCCAACGACAAGCTCCTTGCAGCAGAATGCAAGGGCAAGACCGGCATCGAGGCCGCAGCAATCGTCGGAAAGGCAGTTGCAGAGCGCGCTCTCGCAGCAGGTGTGACCACCGTATCTTTCGACCGCGGAGGATATCTCTTCCACGGACGTGTTAAAAGTTTGGCAGATGCCGCACGTGAAGGCGGTCTCATATTCTAATACAGAAGACTATGGCAAATACAAATGTTAAAAGAGTTAAGACGTCTGACCTCGAATTGAAGGACAGGCTCGTTGCCATCCAGCGTGTGACCAAGGTCACTAAGGGTGGTCGTCACTTCCGCTTTGCCGCTATCGTAGTCGTAGGTGACGAGAATGGCGTTGTAGGCTATGGTCTTGGTAAAGCCAACGAAGTTACCGCTGCTATCGCAAAGGGCGTGGAAGATGCAAAGAAGAACCTGGTGAAGGTTCCCGTCATCAACACCACCATCCCTCACGAGCAGGTTTCCCGCTTCGGCGGTGCTGAGGTGTTCATGAAGCCCGCAGCTCCCGGTACCGGTGTAAAGGCCGGCGGTGCAATGCGTGCCGTGTTCGAGAGCGCAGGCATCCAGAACGTGCTTGCAAAGAGCAAGGGCTCATCCAACCCTCACAACCTCGTGAAGGCAACCGTTACCGCTCTCACCGAAATGCGCGACGCCTATACCGTCGCCGGTCTGCGCGGAATCCCCATGAACAAAGTATTTAAAGGCTAGGAGGAAGTAATTATGGCAAAACTCAGAATTACCCAGACTATCAGCTCCAACGGCGAAACCAAGCGCCAGAAGGAGAATCTCCGCAGCCTCGGCATACGCCGCATCCGCCACACCGTGGAGGTTGAGGACAATCCTATCACCCGCGGGATGCTTGCCAAGGTGGCACATCTCGTAAAATACGAAGTAATCGACTAAAGGAGGAACAGACCATGAAACTTGAAAATCTTACACCTGCAAAGGGTTCTGTAAAGAACGCAAAGAAAAGATTGGGCCGTGGCCAGGGTTCCGGCAAAGGTGGCACCGCCACCCGTGGCACCAAGGGTGCCCAGGCACGTGCCGGTTACGAGCACAAGATTGGTTTCGAAGGTGGCCAGATGCCTATTCAGAGGCGCCTGCCCAAGTTCGGATTCACCAATCCTACCCGCATTGAGTATACCGCTGTGAACGTCAGCACCATCAACGCGATCGCCGAGGCCTCCAAGGCCAAGGAAATCACCGTCGAGGATCTCAAGGATGCCGGACTCGCCGGCAAGACCGACCTCATCAAGGTGCTCGGCAATGGTGAAATCACCGTCGCTGTGACCGTCAAGGCAGATGCTTTCAGCAAATCCGCAATCGCCAAAATAGAAGCTGCCGGCGGAAAGGCAGTTGTCAATGAATAGCAATGAAGAAGTTTATCGAGACAATCAAGAACATCTTCAAGATTGAAGAGCTGCGCAAGCGCCTCGGCTACACCCTGGCTCTGATCCTGGTGTACCGCCTCGGGTGCTTCATCGTGCTCCCCGGCATCGATGCCACCATGCTCGCCAAACTGCAGAACACTGCTTCCACCGGCCTCGTAGGCCTGTTGAATATGTTCAGTGGCGGTGCATTCGGCAATGCTTCAATCTTTGCGCTCGGTGTGATGCCGTACATCTCGGCATCCATCGTAGTCCAGCTTCTTGGTGTGTTTGTGCCCTACTTCCGCAAGCTCCAGATGGAGGGTGAAAGCGGGCGCAAGAAGATGAATCAGCTCACCAGGTATCTCACCATCCTGATCATCTGCATCCAGGGGCCTGCCTACGTAGCCGCCCTCCACAACCAGATTCCCGGTCAGGCATTCATCGCCGTGAACCGTCTCGGCTGGAGCAACTTCGCATACAACCTCGTTTCCACCATCATCCTGATGGCTGGTTCGATGTTCGTGATGTGGCTCGGCGAGCGTATCACCGACCGTGGCATCGGTAACGGTATCTCCCTCATCATTATGATAGGTATCGTGGCCCGTCTGCCTTTCGCAATCGCGGCCGAGGTCGGCGAGAAGCTCACCACCACCAACGGTGGCCTTCTCCTTCTTATTGTTGAGTTCCTCATCTGGTTCTTCGTCATCATCGCAGCCATCGCACTGGTGCAGGCAGTCCGCCGCGTTCCCGTGCAGTATGCAAAGCGAGTGATCGGCAACCGTCAGTACGGCGGCGTGCGTCAGTACATCCCTCTGAAGATCAATGCTGCCGGCGTTATGCCTATCATCTTCGCACAGGCCCTCATGCTCTTCCCTCTCATCTTTTCGAGGTGGGATGCAACCCGTGGTCTTGCTGCGACCCTCGGTAACTATACCGGATTCTGGTACAACTTCATCTTTGCGATCCTTATCATCATCTTCACATATTTCTACACCGCCGTCACCGTGAACCCCACCATGATGGCAGAGGATATGAAGAGGAATGGTGGTTTCATACCCGGTGTGAAGCCCGGAAAGAAGACTGTGGAATATCTCGACGCCATCATGTCGAAGGTAACCCTCCCCGGTTCCATCTTCCTGGCAATCATATCCATTTTGCCCGCATTCGGCAGGCGCTTCGGCATCAACGACCAGTTCGCGAGCTTCTACGGAGGCACTTCGCTGCTGATCCTTGTCGGTGTTGTCCTGGATACCCTGCAGCAGATTGAAAGCTATCTGCTGATGCGTCACTACGACGGCCTCATGAAGACCGGCCGCCTTACCGGACGCTCGGGCATGTAGTTCTTTGAAAAATCAGAAGTGAGATGGTAAGACCTAAGACAGAGGAAGAGATTGCGCTCCTTCGCGAGAATGCCATTATAGTCAGCAAGACTCTGGCGGAAGTCGGTAAGACGGTCGCTCCCGGTGTGACAACCAAAGAGTTGAACAGGGTGGCCGAGACTTTCATCCGCGACAATGGCGCGATTCCCTCCTTCCTCGGTTTCGAGGGCTTCCCCGCAGCTATCTGCACTTCGGTGAACGATGTGGTCGTGCACGGTTTCCCGTCCGACTATGTCCTCAAGGAGGGCGACATCGTCACCGCAGATATCGGCACGCTGTACAAGGGCTATAACGGAGATTCCGCATACACCTTCCCCGTTGGGGAGGTGAGTGCGGCAACCCGTAAGCTCCTCGACGTGACCAAGGCCTCGCTCTTCAAGGGCATAGAGGCAGCTGTGGCGGGCAACAGGGTCGGCGACATCGGATACGCGGTGCAATCTTACGTCGAGTCGTTCGGATTTTCCATCGTCCGCGAGCTGGAAGGCCACGGAATAGGAAAGCAGATGCACGAGGCTCCCGGCGTTCCCAATTTCGGGCGTCAGGGCCACGGGCCTAAGCTGGTGGACGGAATGACTATCTGTATTGAGCCCATGGTGAATGCCGGCGGGCGCAGTGTGTATCTCAACCGCAATGGTTGGGCAGTGCACACGGCCGACCGCAGCAACGCCGCTCATTACGAACTGACGATTGTTATCCGTCGCGGTCATGCTGAGCTGCTGTCAACCTTCGATTTTATCGAGAAAGATCCCAAGATCAATTTTTAACGTTAATATATCAATGTCAAAACAAGTAGCAATAGAACAAGATGGAAAGGTTATAGAGACCCTTCCAAACGCGATGTTCAAGGTCGAGCTTGAGAACGGTCACGTGCTTCTCTGCAACATTTCGGGGAAGATGCGTATGAACTTTATCCACATACTTCTGGGCGACAAGGTGCGCGTTGAAATATCACCGTACGATTTGACCAAGGGAAGAATATCTTTCAGATACAAATAAAAACATAACGATATGAAAGTCAAAACATCCATCAAGAAGCGCAGTGAAGATTGCAAGATCGTGAAGCGTAAAGGCCGTCTTTACGTCATCTGCAAGAAGAACCCCAAGTTCAAGATGCGCCAGGGATAATCAATTGTCTAACAATTAAGTACAAGTATAATTATGGCAAGAATAGCCGGTGTTGATTTACCAAACAACAAAAGAGGTGATGTAGGCCTCACCTACATCTACGGTATCGGCCGCAGCACAGCTTCCAGGATCCTGGAAAAGTGCGGCATCGATCCTACTATCAAGGTTGGCGACTGGGATGATGCACAGACCGCAGCAATCCGTGCCGAAGTCGGTGAGCTCAAGATCGAAGGTGAACTCCGTTCCACCGTTCAGATGAACATCAAGCGACTCATGGATATCGGTTGCTACCGTGGTATCCGTCATCGTGTCGGCCTCCCTGTCCGCGGGCAGAGCACCAAGAACAACGCCCGTACCCGCAAGGGTAAGAAGAAGACTGTTGCCAACAAGAAGAAGGCGACCAAGTAAAAAGCAGTGAATTATGGCAAAGAAAACTACAACATCCAAGAGAGTTGTTAAAGTGGAAGCTTATGGGCAGGCCCATATCTCCTCTACTTTCAACAATGTTATCGTGTCTCTGACCAATGCTCAGGGGCAGGTAATCAGCTGGGGTTCTGCTGGTAAGTGCGGTTTCCGCGGTTCCAAGAAGAATACCCCCTATGCTGCCCAGATGGCAGCGGAAGATGCCGCCAAGACTGCTTTCGATGCAGGTCTTCGCAAGGTTAAAGTATTTGTAAAGGGCCCTGGCGCCGGTCGTGAATCCGCCATCCGCACCATCAACAACGCAGGCATCATCGTCACCGAGATCGTCGACGTGACCCCTATGCCTCACAACGGATGCCGTCCGAAAGGCCGTCGTAAAGTTTAACGTTTAAAGACTAGAAACTATGGCAAGATATACAGGCCCTACCACCAAGATCGCCCGTAAGTTCGGCGAACCCATCTACGGTGCAGACAAAGATTTCGAAAAGAGAAACTATCCTCCGGGACAGCATGGTCTCGCCGCCAAGCGCAAAAAGAGCAAGGAATACGGCACCCAGCTGAAGGAGAAGCAGAAAGTGAAGTATATGTACGGTGTACTGGAGCGTCAGTTCCACAACACCTACAACAAGGCTTCCCGCATGAGCGGCCAGAAGGGTGAGAACCTCATCCTCCTCCTCGAAAGCCGTCTCGACAATGTGGTCTACCGTCTTGGCATCGCTCCCTCCAGGGCAGCCGCACGCCAGCTCGTCAGCCACCGTCACATCACCCTCAACGGCACCGTGTGCAACGTTCCTTCCGCATTCGTGAAGGCCGGTGACGTTGTCGCAGTCCGCGAAAGGAGCAAGAACCTTGAGGTTATCACCGCATCGGTTGCAAGCGCCACCAAGTACTCCTGGCTGGAGTTCGACGCCCAGACCCTGACCGGTAAGTTCCTCAACACGCCCCTCCGCGCAGACATCCCCGAGAACATCAACGAGCAGCTCATCGTCGACCTGTACTCCAAGTAATTTTAACACCAAGCAATTATGGCAATCTTAGCATTCCAGAAACCCGACAAGGTTATCATGCTCGAAGGTTCCGATACCCTCGGACGTTTCGAATTCCGTCCTCTCGAGCCGGGTTACGGCCAGACTATCGGCAATGCCCTCCGACGCATACTTCTTGCTTCCCTCGAAGGATTCGCCATCAGCCAGATTCGCATCAGCGGTGTCGACCAGGAATTCGCAACGA
>DGUE01000074.1 GCA_002393895.1 Bacteroidales bacterium UBA4318 | reverse complement strand
GAGCAGATGCTCTCGCATTGCATGCTCTGCGGCAAATGCACCATGGTATGCCCCCGCGGCATCAATACCCGCAGGGTGATCCTTACCGTTAGCAGGCTATACGAAAACGTGGAGGGCAGCCTATGACCGAGAGATTCGCAACCGGTTTCCATCCTTTCGTGCTCCCGTTCCTTTTCGGGATGATATTTGTGCTTGGCTACTGCCTGTACGGGGCCATCCGTATCCTGGTTCAGCTGCCCAGGGAAGACAGGCGCAAGTTCCTGATCTCGCTGGTTACTCCGGCTACTGCCTGGAAGAATGTGAAGGATATCTTCCTGAACTGCCTGCTTCACGTCAAGCTCTGGAAACGAAACCGCATGCTGGGCTACATGCACTCCAGCATTGCCTTTGGATGGTTCATGATAATACTGCTGGGGCATATAGAAGTAATGCTCTTCCTGCCTCACAGGATACGTCTCTTCTATTATCCCATCTTCTTCAATTTCTTTGTTGCAGAAGGGGAGAGCACCATACAAGGGGCCGTGCTGTTTTTCTTGATGGACCTGTTCCTCCTGGTCATCCTCAGCGGCATAACCCTGGCCATAATCAAACGCGTTCGTTCGTTGTGGTTCGGAATGAGGCGCACCACGCGCCCCAGCCTGCTGGACCGGGTGGGGCTGTATTCGCTCTGGGCCATCTTCCCGCTGCGACTGCTTTCCGAGAGCTTCACCGCCCACATCAGCGGAGGGAGTTTCCTGACCATCCCCATGAACTGGATTTTCCGCCAGTTCTTCGGCAACGAACTCAATTATATGCCCACCTGGTGGGCCTATTCCATAGTGCTGGGTGTATTCATGTGCGTGCTGCCTTTTACCCGCTACATGCATATCCCTGCGGAAATGCTGCTGATTCCTCTCCGCAATGCCGGGCTCCACGTGCTGCATCCGCGCAAGGGTTATGCACGTGTGCAGTTCTATTCCTGCCCGGGCTGTGGCGTTTGCATAGATGCCTGTCCTATGAGCGTGCGCAAGGAGAATCTGAAGGATTGCACCGTGTACCTGAACAGGCAGCTCCGCCGCGGGAATGAGAGGCGCATCGAGGAGATCAGCGACAAATGCCTGATGTGCGGAAAGTGCACCACCGTGTGCCAGGTTCAGGTGGACGGCCCCCAGATGCGTCTGGCTCAGCGTGCCATGCGCAAATATGGTATCAATCCTCATTATTCCAAACTCTCTCCCGATGCGGTGCTGGATAAGATAGGATCGGCGCACGTGCTGTATTTCGCAGGCTGCATGACCCATCTCACCCCGGCCATCAGGAAAGCCACGACCTCGCTTCTCGACAAGGCAGGAGTATCCTGGACCATGATGGATGAGGACGGAGGCCTGTGCTGCGGCAGGCCCATGCTGATGGCTGGCCGCAAGGAGCAGGCGAGGGAGATGATACGTAAGAATACGGAGATTATTATGGGCTCCGGGTGCGACGTACTGCTGTTAAGCTGCCCTATCTGCTACCGTATTTTCAAAGAGAACTATTCGCTGCCAGGAAAGTATGTAGTGCATCATAGTGTGTTCTTCGACGAACTCATTCATTCCCAGAGGCTTAAGCTCGGTAAGGATGAAGGCCTGAAGATGGTTTACCACGACCCGTGCGAACTCGGACGCGGCTGCGGCATCTACAATCCGCCCCGTTCTGCCCTCTCGGCTGTCGGCACTCTGGTAGAGGCTGCAAAGAATCGTGAAGAGAGTATCTGCTGCGGGGGCTCGCTCGGCAGCATCTCGCTGAACTACGAGAAGCGGCGCGACATAACTCTTAACTCGCTGAATAACCTCACGGTGGCTGGCCCGGATGTGGTCGTGACCGCCTGTCCTCTTTGCCAGTCAACCTTCAGCAAGTACTCCGATATTCCTGTAAAAGACATATCCCAGATCCTCGATAATGCGTAGATTAATCGTGGCTGCCATGCTGCTGCTTGCTGCATGTGGAAGGCAGGCGGCGGACCGCTTCGACATGAAGGAATTCAGGCATCCTTCCACAACATACCGTTCAATGAGTTTCTGGTCGCTGAACGACAGCCTCCGGCCAGATGAGATGCGCCGCCAGCTGGCGCTGTTCAAGGAAGGTGGCTTCGGTGGAGCATTCTTCCACAGCCGCCCCGGACTGCTCACCCCGTATCTCTCGGAGGAATGGTTCGAAATGATGAAGGTGGGCGTCGAAGAGTCGCAGCGGCTCGGCCTCGAAGCCTGGTTCTACGACGAAGACAAGTGGCCCAGCGGATTCGCCGGAGGCATTGTGCCCAGGCAGGACGATGCTTTCCGCGCCCGTACCCTTGTGAGGGTGCCGGCAGGAACGCCGGTAGCCGAGCCGGACGAGATCTTGCTGGACGATGGCAAATACCTGTACGTCAGTCATGTAGATCCCATGGGACAGGCATGGTATAATGGCACATGCTGGGTGGATCTTATGAATCCGGAGATGGTGAAAGCCTTCATCGACTGCACCTACCAGCCCTACGTGGACCGTTTTGCCGGGCAGAAGGGAGTGATGGGTATTTTCTCCGATGAGCCTCAGGTTTCGCCCAGGACGGATATGGCAGGGGGAGATGCATTCATGCCTTATTCTCCCTGGATGGAGGCAGCGTTCGAAAAGCGCTGGGGCTATCCCATGAGGCTTCATCTGGCGTCTCTGGTGGACACTGTGGGCAACTGGCGCAAGTTCCGGCTTCATTACTACCGGACGGTGGGAGAATGCATGGAGAATGCGTTCAGCGCCCAGATCGGAGAGTATTGCGCCGCCAACAAGCTGATTTGGACGGGGCACTTCAACGGTGAGGAAATGCCGGTTGCCAACATGTTCAACCAGGGCGACCTGATGACTCAATACCGGCACATGCATGTGCCGGGAATCGATGCTTTAGGCCTCAGGTTCAAGACTTTGCATAATGCCAAGGTGATGACCTCCGTAGCCAACCAGTATGGCAAGAAACGCAGGGTTTGCGAGATCTTCGGCATCTCCGGCCATAACCTTTCTCTGGAAGACAGGATGTGGCTGACGGCCTGGCACACCAACTGCGGGGTTAACATGTTCTGCCCCCACTTGTCTCACTACACAATCAAGGGGGTGCGCAAGTACGACTATCCTCCCACCTTCAATTATCAGGAACCATATTGGCCTTTCAACCACTTGTATGAGGATTTTGCCGCTCGCCTTGCATATTTTGCGACCATCGGGAAAACCGTTGGCGAAGTTTGTGTGCTGAGCACTCTGGAATCGGATTATCTGGAAAGAGATGCAAGGAGGAATTATCCTGAGCCGGGCACGGAGCGTGATGTGCTTCTGGAAAGTACTCTCCAGCAGCTCAATACCCTTCATTACAATAGCGACATTGGTGATGAGCAGATTCTTTCCGAACTGGGGGCCGTGGAAGACGGGCGTCTGAGGGTAGGGGAGATGAGCTACCATACGCTTATCCTTCCGAATCTCCTGACCATACGCCCTTCCACCGTGAGGCTTTTGGAAGAGTTTGCTTCCAAGGGGGGTAATGTGCTGGTTCTTGGCGATTTCCCCAAATATGTTGAGGGCTCGCCCGACCCGCTGGAAGGCCTTCGTGCTTGTTCTGTACGCTTGAATTTGGAGGAACTTGGAGCGTGGCTCTCCACGCATGCCCCGCTGGCATTCAGGTTGGAAGGGGGGGATGCCGGAAAGATATGGACGCATCTTAGAAAGGTGAAAGGCGGATATACCCTTCAGCTCTCGAATATCTCCAGACTCGGGAATGCGAGGGTGAAACTCGGCCTTGAGCCAGGGAGTCATCCCGTTTTGCTCAACCCTGTGAACGGGGATGCGCTGGAAATCAGCCAGGAGGCAGACTGGGGCTTCGAGCTTGAGTTCGCCCCTGCGCAGACCTGGGTGCTGGCATTCGGGAGCAGGCCGGTCTGCAGACATCCGGATGGCAGCTATGTCCTTCCTTCCGAAGAGAAACTGCTTCAGACTCTGAGCGGACCGTGGATTTGCAGGAAAACCGCCCCCAATGCCCTTCCTCTGGATTTTGCGGCGTGGTCGACTGATGGCGGGAGCAGCTGGCACGAGGCCGAACCCGTTCTTGCAATCTATGAACGTTTCCAGAACCATGATGCGGTGTACGACGGCCCCATGCTGCTTAGCTACTCTTTCGAGGTGGGATCCATTCCAAAGACTTGTTCGCTTGTGGTGGAACAACCATGGATGTATAAATCTATCTCATTGAACGGTAAAGAGTTGCAATTTGGCGATGATTGGTATGTGGACCGTTATTTCCGCACCGCCGATGTGAGTTCAACACTCCTCGAGGGGCGCAACCAGGTGCTGATGTCTCTGGATTTCCGTAACCCTGTCCCTGATTCTTACGATGCCTTGGAGCGCTATGGCTCTGAAATAGAAACCATCTTCCTCTGCGGAGATTTTGCCGTGAATGGCCGGCTTGCAGCAGTGCAGCCCACGGAAACCTGGCGCAACCGTCTTAAGATTCTGAATCCCAAGCCCATGCCTTCCCGTTTCGAGCATGGGTCCTTCTGCATTGAATCCGAAAAGGAGGTTTCTTCTGCCAACCTGACTTTGGCCGGCTATCCCTTCTATTCCGGTGGTTTTGTGTGCAGCAGCAGTTTCTCCCTGGATGAGTTGAAGGAAGGCCGCCGCTACAAGATAGCTTTTCCTCATGTAGAGGCTATTACCGTTGGCGTGAAGGTGAATGGAAAAGAACTCCCGACCGTGTTCTGCAGCTCCTGGGAGGCCGATGTGACCGATGCCCTCCACCCCGGGGAGAACTCCGTCGAACTGACTCTTACCGGAAGCCTCCGCAACCTTATGGGGCCTTATCACTGTGTTGGCGGAGAATTCAATGTGATGGGCCCTGCGACCTTCAGCGGCCGTCATTCCTGGCCCAATCTGGAGCCGGGCGACAACGACTGGTACGAAAAGAGAAAGACGGGTTCTGCCCGCCTTTGGAGAGATGACTATTACTGTATTCCCTTCGGCCTGATGGAGAATCCAGTGCTGATGCTGGAATAGTTAGCTGAGGGGAGACTCGCTCAAAATAGCTGCCTGCAGGTCTTCCGGAAGCACCTTCACGAGCGCTTTCAGGTAATTCTTGGGGAAATCGCTGAGCTTGAGGAGGATAAGGCCGTCGAGAGAATCCTGGAAATCGGGATCCACGTTGAAGCAGATCAGTTTCGCATTGTAGCTGAAATACTTTTTCACGAGCACCGGAATACGATACTTGCCGTCGGAGATGGCCAGGATAAGCCTGTCCAGATCGTCCAGTGATTCAACCTTGCTCAGCAGCTGCTCCGGGTTAACTGCCAGGAAATCTGGAGTGAAACTGTGGGTTGAAGATGCCAGGCTGCTGACCGCCGGGTCGGTATACTTGTTTTCCAGATACCAGACTATAAGACTCTTGTAGAAGTCCGGGATGCTGTTGCTGATGCTGACCGGGCCCAGG